>JABEUT010000077.1 GCA_013044305.1 Bacteroidia bacterium | reverse complement strand
CTATAATTATTTCGCAAAACAAAATTTAAACAGTTTCATATTATGATTTTTTAAACGGACAACCCGATGAGCGATATTTTGTTATAGCTTTGCCGGGCTATTCCAAATTTTAATGATTCATTGAAGCATACCGGAATATGGAAGATATTCATTTAGACGGAACTCCGACAACGCCTGTAGTTAATTTCCTCCCCTCCAGGGGCACTTTTGAGCTTAGCGGAAGGTCTATCCCCGAAAATGCAGCGGAGTTCTATAAGCCGCTTATTGAATGCCTCGACAGCTACGCCCAAAGCAAGTCGCTGCCACCGACACAGGTAGATATAAAACTTGAATATTATAATACAGCCACCTCGCGATGCCTGCTCGATATTTTCAAAAAACTGGACGCCATGAAAAAAAGCGGTACGGAGGTTACGGTGGACTGGTACTATGAGGAGGACGACGATGATATGCGCGATGCAGGTGAATACTATCAGACACTGGTAAGCGTGGGTTTTAACTTTAAGCCGGTATAGCCGGTTTATATATCCGGATTACCAAAAAAACAATATTTGAAATGATGCTTGGCGTACATTGTTCTGTGAGTGGCGGCCTGCAGCATGCCTTTGACGAGGCGGCTGAACTTGGAATAGACGTGTTTCAGGTTTTTACCCGGAACCAGAGGCAATGGAAGGCAAAGCCCGTATCGGAGGAGGAGCAAAACTTGTTCCATACCGCCTGGAAGGCACACCCCGGAGTAAAGGTTATTTTTTCCCATTCTTCCTACCTGATTAATGTGGCAAGCGCCGACAGCAGGCTGCAAAAAACCTCGATAGAAGCCTTGAGGGATGAGGTGCTGCGCTGCCATGCCCTGTGCTTGTCGTTCACCGTGCTGCATCCCGGCGCGGCAGGCGAACATACCGAAGAGGAAGCCATGGGCAGGATAATAGGAGCACTGAAGGAGGTTATAGCACAGACAAGCGGGTCCAAAGTGAAGATATTACTGGAAAACACCGCCGGCCAGGGATCTCATGTAGGTTACAAGTTTGAACATCTGAACTATATTATGAATGGAGTAGGGTCGGACAGAATTGCCACCTGCTTTGATACCTGCCACGCCTTTGCTTCCGGTTATGACTTGAGGACTACAGAGGCTTTCGACGATACCATGAGCCGGTTCGATAAAATTGTAGGCCTGCGGCACATCCTTGCTGCGCATCTGAACGACTCCAAAGGTGATTTAGGCAGCAGGATAGACCGCCACGAGCATATAGGCAAAGGCAAAATAGGGGTGCATGGCTTTAAACTGATGATGCATAAATTCGCCCATATCCCCAAAGTGCTTGAAACCAAAAAGGAGGATGACATGGACAAAGAAAACCTGAAAATACTTAGGGGCTTTAAATAAGGCAATCCCAATTCCGCAGCTTTCACATATTGCTATAAATCTGATTGGATTTATAATCTTCCTTTTTTTGTATCTATAATAGCTGGCAGTTGTAATTGTAACAAAAACAATCAAACTAAATTTTCTTTTAATATTTCCTTTTAGTTTTTTATTTGAATGCGCATTCACTCAATTACCTAATCGTAAAGTATACGCATCATATAAAAAGGCTGGTGTATTGGGTGGCTTGAATTGAATTTCCTGCAAAAAGTGCTTTATTCAATTATAACCTTTGCGCTCCACATCAATCTTCCGCCATTACCGATTACGCGGCAGAAATAAAACCGAAGAATTAAAAGACAACCTGATGTATCTATGCTGCGGACTCTGGTACTATCACTTAAAAGTAGCTTAACAAATGGATAAAGGAAAATTATGTCTTGGAAGAAAATTATTTCGCAACATGTCTAATGAATAACACATTAGCAGATACATAACGGCTGTCTTGCCTACCCGCAGGGCTGCATTCAGCGGGTAAGGGGTTTTTGGTCAAACAAAGGATATAAACCGGAGTCAGGCCTTGTAAACTACAGGCTGACTCTGGTAAATGAAAGAGGTGTTACATCTGCCTACCTGCTTATCACAAATTTGCCATTGCCGGAAATGGTGCCATTTTGGGCAATGATGCGGTAGAGGTATAATCCCTCTGCATCGCAGCCCATACTTACTTGTATAACGGTGCCGCTATACGTTTGCGTAATTATCTTTTCGCCCTGCATATTATATACTTCGAGTATGCTGTTTACCTGTGGCTTGGCGCTGTAAATGTTAAAGCTGCCCTTATTCGGGTTGGGATAAAGTGTGCAGTTTTCATCCATTCCGGTTAATGCAGGTGCAGACAGAGGAAGCATGTTTGTGTCCAGCTTAAAAATAATTCCCCAGGTATACACTCCGCCTCCGGCAGTCATTCCATATAGTGCGCCGCCAATGAGGGTAAGCGAGCCATTGGGGTATGACCCGTTGGTGCCGTTAAAATCAATCAGGTCTTTGAATCCGGATCCGTTGGTGTCAATTTTAAAGGTAAGCCCTTCGGAGTTGGCGCCTCCGCCCGAAGCCATACCGTACAAGGTGCCGCCGACAAGGGTAAGGTTTTCGTACGGGTTCATTCCGTTTGTGCCGTTAAAGTCCAGCAGCTTGGTGTAGGACGAGCCGTTGGTGTCGAGTTTAAATATAACTCCGTCGTTATTGGCTCCGCCGTACTGGGTCATGCCGTATAGCATATTGGATGACAGGGTTAAAGAGCCGTAAGGCCATTTGCCGCTTGACATGCTAAAATCGTAAATATCCTTAAATCCTGTGCCATTGCTGTCTATTCTGAAAATTTCGCCGGCCGAGTTTGCGCCGCCCATATTGGTCATTCCGAACAGCATCTGTCCTGTAAGCATAAGATCGCCCCTGGGATATCCGCCGGAAGAAGGCAGGTTAAAATCAAGTATTTTTTTGTACCCCGACCCGTTGGTGTCTATTCTGAAAATAACACCCACGCCATTGGCGCCTCCCTGCTGTGTCATGCCGAATAAGGCACCGCCTGATACTATTAAAGAACCGAATGGGTATTCGCCGTTTGCATTGCTGAAGTCCAGCAGCTTTTTGTATGCGCTGCCGTCTGTGTCAATTTTAAAGATTACGCCAAAGTTGCCGGTTCCGCCGTTGAATGTCATTCCGTAGAGCGATTTGCCGGCAAGAACCAGATTGCCGTATGGGTTCATTCCATTCGTACTGTCGAAGTTAAGCAGCACTTTGTACGCGCCGCCGCTTGTGTCCATACTGAATACAATGCCGTCATTTTTTGTTCCACCAATAAAAGTCATTCCGTATACACTGGCTCCGGAATGGATAAGGGAGCCCCAGGGTCTTTCTCCGTTGCCCGAGTTGAAATCATACAGTTTTGTGAACTGTGCATGAAGTGAGTTTCCGGAGGAGGGAACAAACAGTGAGATGAATACCAGTAGCACTGCCGCGAGGGGTGCAATTTTTTTTGTAGTGGAGGTAAGTAATTTTCTCATGGCAGAGTGATTTTTTTTTTGTTAAGTTAATCGTATATTCCTATGTAAAGGTATGTATTATTTGGTTTGTATAAGCCTACGATTAGCTAATCATTTCAAAAAAATAAGCAAAAAGGGAATCCATCATAATTTTTAGGATGGAAGCAGCTCATTCAGCCTGTTCGCCTTGTGTTCGGGCAGTTTAATCGGGATTTGTTACTTCTCTCCCAATACTTCCACAAATCCCTTCTTCTCGCCGTTGCTGCCTCCGCAGGTGGTCTTTATCACATAGTAATATACCCCGTCGGGCACCATGTTCTGGGTGTTCAGCACCCTGCCGTTCCATGGCTGCGCAGGGTCGGTGGATGAGAACACCTCCTTGCCCCAGCGGTCGAATATGGCAATGGAATAGAAGGTGAAGTTACTCCACGAAGAACGCTCCCCGCTCGGGGTAAGCGTATCCACCGATATTACGAAGTCGTCGTTTATGCCGTCGTTGTTCGGGGT
>JABEUT010000076.1 GCA_013044305.1 Bacteroidia bacterium | reverse complement strand
TCGGGCAGAGCCGACGACAGGGATGAGACAACCGTAAAAAAGAGGGTAGGGGAGTATAACGGTAAAACAGCACCGCTAAAGGACTACTATCAAAAGCAGGGCAAACTGCACACGGTGAACGGAATTGGCAGCGTGGATGAAATTTTTAACGCACTCTGCCTCGAAATATCGAGGTGCCTGTCGGCTGCCGGTGCGTAATCTATAGAGCTTACCGGCATCCCCTATCATCCATTTTTAGATACATTGCCGTCCACAGCCCACCATGGTGTAAGAAATTCATTCCAGGTAAATAAATTCTCAAAATTTTTATTTTGCATATCCGACAGATGAACCATTTGCGAAGCCATATTTTCCGCAATGGTGGTATTTAGTTTCAGATCGGTATTGAGCTGCGACACAAGCAGGGATACTATTTTTTCAAAGTCTTTGGCTGAAAGATCAGCCTCCGATTTGAAATTATTCTGCAAAAGGTTCGAAATGCGGTCTCTGCCATCCTTTGTGTACAGGGTTTGGTTTTTAGCCATGTTCAGTACATTCGACGTAAAATCAATGCTAAGGTTCATGCGCCTGGTGAAAGAATCAATCAGGGCGGCCGATATATTTTCCATAAGCTCCGCTTCTTTTTCCAGCAGGGTTTTCACCGAACTGATGGCCGAGGGGTCTATTCTGGTATTATAAAGAAGGCTGTTAAGCGCTTCAAAATTCGTTCTGTTGGATTCCACCGCCGACGAAAGCCGTTTGGAATTCAACCCGATTGCGCCGTTCATTGTTTCCTTGGATTTTTTGGAGGCTTTGGATATTACATCCTTCAGCGCCTCTGCTTCTTTGATTGTTACCGTTTCCATTTTAATTGATTTATGTATTATTAATAATTATCAGGATTCTGTTTGTGTTTTTTACAAGACAAAAGTAGGGCGAATGCCGGCGTGGTAAAATGAGGGTTATCAGAAAGCTTTATGAGTATTCTCATTTTTTTTGTTTTTCAATAAGGAGGATGGCAGATGTACGTCATCGCAGCTAATTCCTTAGCTTTGTGTTCCTGCAACTATGTACCTGCAAACGAATGGCTGAAACATATAATTTCGGTGCCTTATATATACATGCCTGGGAGTGGGCTGCCCTGCCCATTTACCTTGCTGTTATTTTTCTGGTTTCGCATATACTCCAGCGAAGAAGGATACGCGACAATCCCCTGTACCGCTTTTATCTATGGGGGCTTTTTGCCAAAATTGGAGGAGGGATCATTTTTTCGCTTATATATTTATACTATTACAAGGGTGGCGACACTATTTCCTACTTTGAATCGGCTCTGGCGATGAAAAACCTTCTTTGGGAGTCGCCTCCGGCTTGGTTGCTGAATGAATTCGGAGCAAATTCCGTACAGCATTATTCCCTGTTTACCGGCGCCACCGGCTACCCGCTGCCCTATATGTATTACGACCTGCACACCATAGCAGCTATCAGGGTTATATGCCTGCTGGTAATCCCCGCCTTCAACAGTTATTTGCTTGCAACGGTAATTATTGCCTGGGTCGGCTACTGGGGTATATGGAGGATGTTCCTGGTGTTTGCAGCCATATATCCCAAGCTTAAGAACAGCCTTGCCTTCGCCATACTGTTTTTCCCGTCGGTTCTTTTCTGGTCTTCGGGGATATTGAAGGATACCATTACCCTTTCATGCACCGGATGGGCTATTTACTGCATTTACTCGGTTTTTATTTTAAAGCGGTCGCAAATTAGTTACAGCCTGCTTTTGCTGCTTAATGTTTATCTTATTTTGCTTATAAAGCCTTACATTGTCATTGCCCTTTTGCCGGGATGCCTGATCTGGATTTTTTCGGAGCGAATCAACAGCATCCGGAACACGCTGGTTAAGGTCTTGCTGCTTTCCACCATAATAATTATCTGTACCGTTAGCGGCTATTTTGTTTTTTCGCAGCTGAACAGCTATCTGGGTAAGTTTTCGCTTCAAAAAATTGCACAGACCGCGGAGGTTATTCAAAAGGATCTCCATCAGTCATACTATCATGGTCATGGGTTCGATATCGGTGCGGTAGGAAATACAGCTACAAGCTTTTTCACCAAATCGCCACAGGCGCTGGCTGTAGGCTTGTTCCGCCCCTATATATGGGAAACGGGCAATGTGGTAATGCTCTTTTCAGGCTTGGAAAACACCTTAATTCTTGTCCTTTTGCTGCTCATGATCCTGCGCAACAGGGTAAAAATTCTTTTGCAAAGATTTATAGCGGAACCACTGTTGTTTTTTTCAATAACCTATTCGGCTTTTTTCGCCTATGCCGTTGGCATCAGCACCTCTAATTTCGGGGCGCTGGTGCGTTTTAAGGTGGCATACCTTCCGTTTTTTGTCGCATCGCTCCTGATTCTGCTGCAAGCGAAGTCACGCATACGGATTGAAAAAGATTAGTTCTGCGGACAGGGTTTTCTGCACACCGGCCTGCAAAGCACCATCACTTATTCAGCACATCGCCGATTCTTTTTTGTACCGCGCCGGCTTCATCAAGCTGCGACTGCAGTCCTGTGATACTCGGGTCAGACGGATTTTTTGCTTTCAGGTCGTTCACCTTGGTTTGCAGCTCCGAAGCACGGTCCTGCATGGCAGATTGCAACTGCTGGAGGTAATACTTGGCATAATATTTAACATAATTGTTATCGCCGTTCTTGTTCCAGTTGATGATCACATCAAGCCCCTTGTTTATGGCTTGCGGAGAGCAATGCTGCAGATAAGCCCCATAGGCCGCCAGAAAGAATATTTGCTGGTATCCGGTCATTTTACGGCTCTTATGCAGGAAGAAGTCCAGATTGGCATCGGAGCCGTATCTGGCATAAATGGAAGCAATGCCGAGAATCAGGCCTTCATCGTCGGTGTTTTCCATTTGGGATGCGTCGCTAAGCGCCTTGGCGGAGTCTATCTTTCCAATACCAGCAAGCGCCTCTTCCACCACCGCCGAGGAGCTGTCCTTTAGCGCCTGTTCGTAGTAGCGCATCATGCTTTTGTCTTTTAGCCTTCCCAGCGCGGACAGGGCTTCGGCACGCACCAGCGGGTTGGGGTCGGATATTAGCTTTGTGAACATGGTTTTACAGGCCGGAGTGGCAGAATCGGAGGTGAGTTTTTCGACTGCGAGGCGGCGCAGGAACCAGAATTTGTCTCTCATGCCCGAAATCATGGTGGCAAGGGCTGCCGTATCATCGGTATGCGAGGCGAGGTGCGTTAGGGCGTCATACCGGTCAATGTATGTGTTGCCGTGCCTGTACTGGAATACTCTTTCGGCTACTGTCATATCCTCGTCTTTTACGCACAGCAAAACCTTGTCGGTATCAAAGTCCACCCAGTCGGGGCGCTGCGGCAGGTTAAAGGTAAACACATTCTTTGTTTTGCCTATCCAAACGGTATGTTCTTCCTTTTTACCCCCGTTGTATAGGTTTATCCGTACAGGCATTCTGAACAGGGCATTCTGGGTAAGATCCTGCACCTGATTTACGTTCAGGGTAAGCGTGTGCGTATCGTTATTGTAGCTGTGGGCTATTTGCAGGGAGGGGTAGCCCTTGTTGTAAAACCATTCGTTGAAGAACCAGTTAAGGTCGGTACCGGTTATCTTTTCGAAGCTCATGCGCAGCATGGGCACCTCCACGGGGCTGAATTTATAGGTTTCGAGGTACAGGTGCAGTGATTTGAAGAAGGCGCTGTCGCCAACCACGGTGCGTAGCATGTGGAGTATGGTTCCGCCTTTCTGGTAGGATATAAGGTCGAACAGGTCTTCGCGGTCATGGTAATAAAAATCAACCAGGTCGTGATCCTTTGTCATTCCTCCGCCCATACCGCCGCCCATGTACTGTTTAAAGTTATCCTGCATAAGTCTGTCTGCCTCATCGCGCCCATACTTGTATTCCCTCCACAAATATTCGCCGTAGGTGGCAAACGATTCATTGAGTGAGATGTTCGACCACGACTCGCAGGTTACCAGGTCGCCGAACCAGTGGTGAAACAGTTCATGGGAAATAATATCTTCCTGATTGTCAAGAGGCTCGTCAATCAGCTCCCGGCGTGTTTTTTGAATAAAATCGCCATGGGTGGTTGCAGTGCAGTTTTCCATGGCGCCGGTAATAAAATCGTGCACTATTACCTGATCATATTTATTCCATGCGTAAGGAAAGTGCAGCAGGTTAGAGAAGAGTTCAATCATCTGCGGTGTTCTTCCGAATATGTCGCGGGCGTATTTGGCGTACGACGAGTCTATGAAGTAATCAACATCCCTGCCCCTCCACGTATCGTGTATCACGGCAAAAGGGCCTACAGCCATGGTAACAAGGTAGGGCGGAATGGTGAGGTTCATCACCCAGTGGTCGGTATGGGTTCCGCCGGGGTTGACCTTGGAGGAAACCAGAGCTCCGTTTGACAGCGTACGGTCCTGTTTGTCGGCCGTAATAAAAATATCCTCCGTCATACGCTGGTCGGGGCGGTCTATGGTTGGAAACCAGCAGGAGTTGTCCTGTGTTTCGCCCTGTGTCCATAACTCCCTCGGTTTGGAACTGTCTGTTCCATCGGGGTTTATAAAGAACAAGCCCTTGTGCGATGTTATAGCCATGCTGCCGGTGGACGCCCCTTTTATCTTGTCGGGCATAGATACATAGTCAATAAATACGGTAAATGAATCGTTGCGGGTATAGGTTTTGTCGAGCCCTATGCGAAGCTGCAAGCTGTCGTAGGTGTACTTCAAAGGAG
>JABEUT010000075.1 GCA_013044305.1 Bacteroidia bacterium | reverse complement strand
TGCTGAAGTAAGAAAGGTTGTCCTGTATCACCTCGTTGCAGAAGGAATGGAAGGTGTGTATACTAACCCTGTAAGCAGCTGATCCGATAAGCGTAAAAAGCCTGTTGCGCATTTCCACTCTGCCTGTTTCGGTATAGGTGAGGCAAAGGATATTACCCGCCTTAGTATCGGTTTGCTTCAAAATCTGCCCTATGCGGGCCGCAAGGATCTGTGTTTTGCCGGTTCCCGGTCCGGCTATTACCAGCACAGGTCCATCAATGGCGTCGACGGCCTGGCGCTGTGCAGTATTTAATTTCAGATAAGCTTCGTGGAACAGCCTGTTATGCTCTTTTAACTTACCGTCCATGGTATCAGCGCAATTCAAATTTTTCGCCCAGATAAAGCTTTCTTGCCTCGGGATCGTTTGCGAGCTGTTCGGCCGTTCCGGCTTTTAAAATTTTACCTTCGAACATCAGGTAGGCGCGGTCTGTAATGCTCAAGGTTTCGTGCACATTGTGGTCGGTTATGAGTATCCCGATGTTTTTTTGTTTCAGTGCGCTCACAATTTTCTGTATGTCTTCCACCGCAATAGGGTCGATGCCTGCGAAAGGTTCGTCGAGCAGGATAAAGGACGGTTCCACCGCAAGGCATCTGGCTATTTCTGTTCTGCGCCGTTCGCCGCCCGATAGAAAGTCGCCGCGCACGGTCCGGATGTGCTGCAAGCCAAATTCGTTGAGCAGCGATTCGAGTTTCAGCTCCTGTTCCTCATGGTTTTTTTTTGTCATTTGCAGCACCAGCCTAAGGTTGTCCTCAACGTTTAGCTTGCGGAAAACGGAGGCTTCCTGGGGCAGGTAGGTGATGCCTCTTTGCGCCCTTTTGTACATTGGCTCGCGGGTAATGTCGGTTTGTTCCAGAAAAATCTGTCCGGAGTTGGGTTTTATAAGTCCTACAATCTGGTAAAATGTGGTGGTTTTGCCAGCGCCATTAGGTCCGAGCAGGCCTACTATTTCGCCCTGCCCCACCTCTACCGATACCTGATTTACCACGGTGCGGTTTTTGTAGCGCTTTATAAGGTTTGATGTGTGCAGTACCACTGTTGGCAGGGGTTAAGGGTTTATTATTAGTTTTTCAATTTCAAAGTCTGGCGCCGCATCACTCAACCTTTTCGGTTCGGTTGTACGGCCGCCTGATGGATTGTGCCGCGATTTTGTTACTGCCTGATTCAATTCTTATATTTTTTCATTCATGACACCAATCAGATAACTGCCATAGCCGCTTTTGAGCAGCGGGGCGGCCAGTTTCTCCAACTGTTCTTTGCCTATGTATCCCATGCGGTAGGCTACTTCTTCTATACAGCCTATGTACATACCCTGGCGGTCCTGAAACACTTGTACAAACTGGGCTGCCTGCATCAGCGATGTAAATGTGCCTGTATCCAGCCAGGCGGTTCCGCGTTCCAGGAGGCTTACCTTCAGCCTGCCTCTTTTCAGGTACTCTTTGTTCACGTCCGTTATTTCATATTCGCCGCGTGCGCTTGGCTTCAGCGCCTTTGCTATGCCTATCACCTCGTTGTCGTAAAAATAAAGACCGGGTACAGCGTAGCTGCTCCTAGGCTGCTTAGGCTTTTCTTCTATGGAGATAACCTTATGGTTCTGGTCGAATTCCACGACTCCGTAACGTTCGGGGTCGGATACATGGTATGCAAAAATAATTCCGCCTTCGGGATTTTGGTTGGCTTGCAAAAGCCTTCCCAGCCCCACACCGTAGAATATATTGTCGCCCAGTATGAGCGCCACTTTGCTTTTACCGATAAATTTTTCGCCTATTACAAATGCCTGTGCAAGCCCGTTGGGTTTTTCCTGAACCGCATATTCTATGTTGCATCCGAGGTTTTTACCATCGCCAAGGAGCCGCTTAAATCCATTTATGTCCTCGGGGGTGGATATGATCAGAATCTCGCGAATGCCTGTCATCATGAGCACCGACAAAGGGTAGTAGATCATAGGCTTATCATAAATGGGCATCAGTTGCTTGCTGGTGGCAATGGTAAGCGGATAGAGACGCGTGCCAGAGCCGCCGGCCAGTATTATTCCTTTCATAAAAAATTTAATAATTACCGTTTAAACGCTACTAAATTAGGATAAAAATACAGAAGAATTGTGAACCGTTAATTACAGGCTGCCCCAAAAGTCGTCAATTTGCTTTATGAAATTGTCAACATTATGAGTGTTTTTCATCAGTTCAACGCTTTTCTGTCCCATATTATCGAGTTTAGCCGGTTCCATGGTAATCAGCTTACGAATAGCGTTTACAAGTCCTTCCACGGTATCGGGTTCTATAAATATCCCGTTTTCGTTTTCGTGCAAAACGAGGCCGGTTTGTCCTACATCCCTTGCAATAATGGCATTTCCTGCATTCATGGCTTCCATGAGCGATAAGGAGGTGAAGTTTTCATAGTCTTGGCAGGAGACAAATATTTTAGAGTAGTTAAAGTACTTTGAGAGGTCGCTTTCGGCGCCGTTGTATAGTATGTCGTTCAGTTTAAGGTCGGCTATCATGGCTGTTATTTCCGGCTTCATCGTTCCGTCACCGAATAGCAGGAACTGCCAGTTATTTATTTCGGTGTAATGTTTTTCTTTCAACATGTGTACTGCCTCCACAAACCATTCGGGGTGTTTGGGCTGCTCCAGGCGTGCGGCAAAAATTACTTGGTTTTTTTTAGGCGAAGCAGGGGCAAACTTTTTCGTGTCGGCAAAAATAGAATGCACGGCAACTATCTTTTTTGGTTCATATCTGAATGGCTTGTTCTCCTTTGCATATTTTACGAATTCCTCATACCAGCTAAAGTATCCGTCGGTATTCAATTCCCGGAACAGGGGTGAATAAATGGTGTGAATGGCGGTATAATCAGTGTGGGTTTTGTCGGAAAGTACATAAGGGATCAGGCAGTTGACAATTTGAATAACAATCTTCGGACGTATGGAAGGGGGCAGCCTGTCTATCTTTTTCAGCAGGGGCAGATAGGTGCGGTTGTACAGGGGTATGTGTATTACTTTGATTCGGTGCCGCAGAGTGAACCATATCAGTTGCGTAGATTCGAGCAATACTTTAAGCCTGTTGGAAAAGATTTTAAAATGAAGCAGGTTTTTACCGCTATTTAATTTGCCAACCCTTTTCAGAGCCGAAATTGAGTTTTTATCAATTATGAAAAAAAGTTTGTGTTTTGAGCGGGCAGAGGCATTGTATTCGTCGAAGAAATCGGCAAAAAAACGTTCTGCTCCCCCGCCGCCTTCCAAATTCCCTATACCATATTGAAATAGTGCGATGTTCATTAAGTAGCATGATTGTTATTAAAGGCGTTGATTCGGGCTGGTTAATTCGGTATGAAAAATTAACCCTTCACCCCGTGCATTGTAATACCATAAAAATCCTCATACGCATGAGTAATTTTTAATTTATTCCTTTTGAACCAATCTTTAATTTCGTTCAAGGTATGGCGTGTGCAATTTTGAGGGTGGTACCAATCATAATTAATAACCGAATTCCCACCAAAACTTAAATTATTATCCCAAAAGCATTTCATAAAAAAATGATACAGGAAGCGTTGCGGGGTATAGTTTCCCGCAGGAATATCCAGCACCTTTATTCCAGGGCAATAAAATTCTTCCTTTATTTTTGAGAATTCTTTCGAAAATTCTGTAATTTCGTTGCAATGTATTATGGCTTCATCGTAAGACAGATTGCTAATTTTATCGCGTATAAAATCATCGGTAAATTCCCGAATGGGAGATTTCTTTTTGTAAACGTATATAGCAATTGTTCCATTTTCCGACAGATTGTATTTTACCAAATTGGTAAATGATTGGAAGGGATTATTTGTATGATGGAGAACTTCCTGGCAGTATATAAAGTCGAATTTTCCTAAACCAATGTTTTTTCCCATCAGGTTTTTTTTGAAAAAAAATGCGTTAGGAATTCCTTTTAGGTTTTCTTTAGCCACGTCAATAGAGGTTAAATCAATTCCAGTTATTTTGGTATTTATTGGAGCATATTTTACCAATAGCGCCATTACCCTACCGTTTCCGCATCCGGCATCAAGGATATTATGTTTATTTTTTAAAAAAGCTTTTAGACCCTGAAGGGTATTCCAACCGTTGCGGGTCAATATCCAATTT
>JABEUT010000074.1 GCA_013044305.1 Bacteroidia bacterium | reverse complement strand
GGAAGCGGGCAACCTTGCCCTGCAGCTTGCGGCCATGCCCACCAGAGGTCTGTGGCTCACCAAAAAACTGCTGAACGCCTCAGCAAACAACAACCTGCAAGCACAGCTTGACATGGAGGAGCAGCTTCAGGGCGAAGCCGGCAATACCGCAGACTACCGCGAGGGCATAGATGCCTTCCTGAACAAAAGAAAACCGCAGTTCAAGGGTGTATAAACTAAGGGCAGCTCGGTTTACCGGTTTACCGCAGTAAAGGAATCAAGGATACGGTCAAAGTCGTTTTTAAGGGCGGCTTTGTTCTTCAGGCTCGTCCACAGTTGTATATAATAAAACCTTGATGGCGAGGCTACAACCTCTATCCTGTAAAACACTACTACTCCGTTTGATTGCAGCATTGCCCTGCGCTCGGTATAAAGCGTTGAATCCTGATGCAGTATGGCAAACCTGGCAGGAGGCTGCACCATGCCCGAATCGCCCACGTTGCCTACAACCATGGAATCGTAAAAGGAGTGCAGGTTGTTTTCCCTCATATTCTTGCGCAGGGTATCTATTATAAATAGATACGCCTCGGCCGAATCGCTGGCATACTGCACGGCAGATCGCCTGCCGGGGCAAAGGTCGCTTGCCGGGGCCATATAGGCCGGAATGCTTACGCTGAAACTGCCGGGCACCTGAACCAATTTAAAAACCGTTTTGTGCGTGCAGGAAAGCAGCAGCAAAGTAAACAGGCACAGCGCCGTCAGTTGTTTGTAATTCATACTTTTATTCATTAGCGCCGGGTTTGGCGGGGTATCGGCAACAAAAATATAAAAAAGTAAAATGACACGGTTGTTTACGGGGGCAATGACAGCTCCACGCCGGCGCGGCACTTATGACCTGCCGGAATTTATTCCTATCTTTGATATTTGTTTAGGAGGCATCACCCTTTAATGGAAGAAATAGTATATGCTCAAAAAAGCTGCGAAAATAACTGCGATTGTCATTGTGTTGCTGGTGGTGCTGGTGAACCTCGTTATTCTTTTCACAGGGCGCCATTACCTGTATAAAACTCTTGCCCATACCGTTTTCCGCGGAAGGCTTGGCCCCTCGATAACCGAATACAGGATCTTTGAAAACCGAACCGTTAAAACCGGCAAGCCCATGCCCTGGACGCCATCAGCGCAGTACAACAAAAAGAGCATACCCGCGGCTTACCTCGCCGACTTTGAAAAATACCAGACCATTGCATATCTTATCATAAAAAACGATTCGCTGTGCTATGAACAGTACTGGGACGGCTTCAGCGACACCTCGCATACCAATTCCTTTTCCATGGCAAAATCCATAACAAGCATACTGGTGGGTATAGCCATTGCCGAAGGAAAGATTAAGGGGGTAGACGAGCCTGTGAGCGACTTTCTGCCGGAGTTTAAAAAAGGGATGGACAGCCTGCTTACCATAAAAGACCTGCTTACCATGAGTTCGGGAATGAACTTCGACGAGAGTTACATTAACCCTTTTGCCTACCCTGCCGAAGCTTATTATGGCTCCAACCTTGAGGAGACAACCCTAGGCTATCGTGTTACGGAAACGCCCGGGCAGAAATTCAAATACCTGTCGGGCAACTCTACCTTGCTGGGTATAATACTTACCCGCGCCACGGGCGAAACCCTGTCTGATTATGCATCGGAGAAGCTCTGGCAGCCCCTCGGCGCCGAGAACCCCGCCTACTGGAGCCTCGATCACAGCGGCGGTTTGGAAAAGGCATATTGCTGTTTCAACTCCAACGCCCGCGATTTTGCCCGCATAGGGCAGCTCTACCTCAATTACGGTCAGTGGCCGGACCACAGCGAGCTGCAGCGCCACCAGTCGGCGGCCATACGCGACCTTGCAGTGGATACGGTTTCCCGCCCCTCGCTGGTGTGGATTTACAAACAGATAGTGCCCCGCGATTATGTACTTGCATCCACCACTCCGAAAAAAGTAGCTTATTACGGCTACAACTGGTGGATACTGAACTGCGACGGGCACACAGTTCCTTACTGCCGCGGCATATTAGGTCAGTACATCTTTATTATACCCGATGAAAAGATGGTTGTGGTAAGGCTCGGCAGAAAACGCGGACCGGTGGAAACAGGCACTTCGCCCGAGGGCAACGCATACAACATTCCCACCGACGGACTTGTTTACCTCAAAGCCGCTTTGCAGATGTACGGGAAATAAAAAACTATTTGTTCGGAATGCAAAAGCTGCCGGCAGAACCATCACTCCGGCTTTTAATTTTCGCTCAATTTACCTCCTTGCCGTCCGCTCCATACACTTTTATGTTGCCTGCCTGTCCGTTCAGGTATTCAATTTCAACATTCAGTTTGCCGTTGGGGAAATATGCTTTTTGGGTACCGTTAAGTTTACCCATACTGTAAGGGCTTTCTTCTTTAACCACTCCGTTCTCAAAATATATTTTATATATGCCGTTCCTTAGCCCGTTGCTGTAGGGTATTTCCTTATTCAGCTTGCCGTCTTTAAAGTAAACCTTCTCCGTACCGTTCTTTTTACCACCGGCATATTGCAACACGCTCCACAGCTTTCCATCGCTGTAATAAGCCTCCGCTTTGCCGTAAGGCTCCCCGTTCAGGTAATAGGTAAGCATGTAGTATGGTGCATGGGTATCGTTGGTTATGTACAAAGCCGAATCAATATACTCCAGCCACAGGCCCTGCCTCACTCCGCCTGTAACTGTGTTGGTGGCGTTCGCCTTATTGCGGAAACCGCTATGCCCGGGAAACAGGCTGCTGTCCTGTTGCGCCCTTGCGCCGTAAATATTCAGGCAAAAGAATAACAGAAAAAAAGCAGGCCTTGCGCCTTCAGGCAGATTGGTGTTATATTGTTTGGCAGTCATCCGGCTGGGGGGTATTAAGATTGTGAGGGCGGGGATATTTTGTAAAGTCTGACTATTGGCTAAATACATTTTTGGACAAATTTAAAGTTAAAACCAGCTAAATGTTTGAAATGGCTTTACCTCCTGCCAGTTGCAGTCTTCTTTCAGGTTTTCCCTCAATACTACAGTATTTACAGATACCCCGGTAATATTATTTAAACTGCTGGCTTTTTCCGAATTTCAACGCCCCTTTCCTTCTTTTCAAGCTTTATCAGGTAATTCAATAACAATTCTGCTTGTCTTATAGTTAAATCTTATGTTTAGATGCTTAAGAAATCCCTTCCCTCCTAATAACGGAGGTACATTATCATGGTCAACACAGTCAATTAAAATCCTGCCTGCAGACCAGACAACTTTATTTGTTCCGAATTCTAATAAATGTATTTTAAATGTATGTTTCCAGGTAGGCATCTTATTTCCTTCAATACCCACATTAACATTAGTTTTCACATTCTGATGCTTGAGATTATGGCCAGTGTTGTTTGGGATAAATGCAGGAAAAAGACAAGCATCAGCTCCGGTATCCAAAAGAGCAT
>JABEUT010000073.1 GCA_013044305.1 Bacteroidia bacterium | reverse complement strand
GATACGATGAGCGAAGTACGCCATGTCACGGGTCCTCCGTCATTGGAATTTCAGCTCAATTTTATTTTGAACGCGCTTAAAATGAATTCCGGGGCGGACGATGCACATATCAGGCGCTTCGTGTCATTGATTGCGGATTCCCTGCTTGGCCTTAAGCCTGTATCATCCGCCGATATTCCGGAGCTTGAAAAAGAGAATGATACGATCAATAAGCAATATTCCGCCGATACCTCCTGCACGGCCTGCATATCGGTTATTAAGGAGAAAATAAAAAGTATGACGAATGAATTGAGGCAGGGCAGCCACGATATGCTCTATTACCGAAGTTCCACAAAATATTTTCCCGGGTACTGGAGGTTTGAGTTTACAATACGCAACGGGCACCGATACATCAGGGCAGAATTTATTAAGCTTATCTGCAACAGGATATATGCTCCTTTATGAGGCTCCTGCACCCCGCGGCCTCGCCTTATTTCGCTAAGAGCTGCGGCATATTGCTCATTTCTGCCGCAAACAATTTATTAATATGGTTTTAATATTGAGGTAATGCCTCTAAAGTAGTCTTGTCGAAATTTTAAAGGATTATCATGAGAATAAAAAAACACTTCCTGCTCCTGATAATAGTGCTGGTATGCGGACTAAGAGCGGGAGCGGCTGTAATAAAGGGGCATGTGTACGATTCCAAATCAAAGGAAGGGCTTATCGGCGCCATAGTATATGACAAGAACAATACTACTATGAATGCCACAACGGGGTTAGACGGCACCTACAAAATAAAACATCTGGGTAAAGGCTCCTATACTTTCATAGCCAAAGTATTCGGGTATCTTACCATTGAAAAGCAGGTAACCATTGCTGATTCGTCGCAGGCTCTGAATGTGGATTTCAGTATGGATATGGAGACCATGACGCTGGGCGACGTGCAAATATTGAGCAATTACGAGCAGAATACGGATAACTATGCGCGCGGTGAGGAAAAGAACGCCCCATACATCATGAATGTGGTGTCGTCAAATGCCATTCAGTTATCACCCGACCTTACCGTAGCCGATGTGCTGCAAAGGGTATCGGGAATTGTGGAAGACCGCTCTGCCACAGGGCAGGCAGATTTTGCCAACATACGGGGCATGGACGGCAATTACAACTACACTTCAATTGACGGCGTTGTGGTGCCAAGTCCGGAATATAAAACGAGCGCTGTACCAATGGATCTGTTTCCTTCCGACATAGTGGAAAGACTGGAAGTGTATAAAAGCGCCACACCCGATATGGAGGGAGATTTTATTGGGGGCGCCATGAACCTTGTGCTAAAAGACGCTCCCCCTTCTTTTATGCTCACAGCTAATGTGGCAACGGGTTACGACGGAACCTTTTTTAACAAACCCTATACCAACTTTAACGCCGCGGCAAGCAACCCTTTATCGCCTCAACAACTTTACGGCGATAACTATAGGGCCACCACAAGCGATTTTCCTACTTCGAACATGGTGCTGAAAAACCAAACCGCACCTCCCGACTTAAATGCGGGCTTTGCTATCGGCAATCGCTTTTTCAAAAACAAACTGGGAGTGCTGGCGGCAGTAAGTTATCAGAATATGTATAATTCCGCCTATGGGATGTTCATATGCCCCCAAGCCCAGCCCTATGCCCCGCCTCCGAACCTTCCTATATGGAATTACATTTCGAGCAATACCTATTCCGAACAGCAGACCCGCATGGCAGCTCATTTAAAACTTGATTACGAATTCAATCCCAGGAACACGATAAGCTTATACACCTTCTTTACCCAGATGTATGACCAGAGGGCATGGCAAGAACAGGACACCTCCAACACCCTGATGACTTCCGAATTAAATCCTACCTATAAAACACAGGCCATATACGACCACATTTTTAATACTGCCATAAATGGCAAAGACAGCATAGGCAAACACCTCCTGCTCGATTGGAAGGGCTCATTTGCCACCACAGGTGAAAACATGCCGGATTACGACATATTGAGCCTTACAGGGCAAATTAATCGCCCGGCCAGCGCCGACTACTTTTCTTCATTATCCAGAATTTGGGAAACGACCCTTGACAATTCCTACAGCGGCTACGTTAATTTAAGCTACTTCTTTAAATTGTTCGGGCAGAGCGTAACCCTAAAAGCCGGCGGAATGGACCGTTACGAAGACAGGACCGCTTTTTATACAGACTATAACTGGGCGGTGATACTTCCGCAACCTTATTATACAAATATCGGCGCAGAAATGGGAGACACCAATAACTGGAAATTTCAAAATCCGCAGGGAGACCCGCAAAGCGCCAACGGGTACAAGTTGGAAGAAAATATAACAGGGTATTATGGCATGGCAAGTTTTTCTGTTGGACCTAAAATAGATGTGGTGGGCGGCTTAAGAGTAGAATCAACCTATGAGGCATATCAGGACAATGAGTCTAATTTTAATCCCGGACAAAGCGAAACAAAAACCTACACCGACTACCTGCCAAGTATTGACGTTAAATATAAAATCAACAAGAAAAATGCGGTTCATGCCGATTATTTCGCGTCTATTTCGCGGCCGCCTTTCTTTGACATCATTCCCTACTCCATACCCGGCGATTATTTTGAGCAGGTTGGAAATCCTTTGCTGGAGCATACCCAAGCCAATAATTACGACCTGCGCTACGAATTTTTCCCCAACCCCACCGACCAGTTGCTGGCAGGGGTGTTCTACAAACAGATATACAACCCTTATGAGATTGCCATTGTGCGCGACCAGGGGCACCCAAGCGTTACAAACGAGCAGCCTGTTAACGTAGGAGGCGATACTGTTCCGCTAACCAATTATGGATTTGAACTTCAGACCATAAAGTTTTTCCGACATTTCGGAATCCTAGCCAACTATACCTACACCCATTCCGATATTGTTGTACCGGAGCAGATATATGAAACCACCTCCGGAACAAGTGGTTTTACTACTGTTCCAACCACCGAAACAAGGCCTTTGCAAGGACAGGCAGCCAATATCGCCAATCTTTCACTTATATATAAGGAACCTAAAATAGGTTTCCAGATACAGGTGGCTGGGGTATATACCGGCAAAGAAATATCCGACGTTTCAGGCTGGTACGGGCTTGATTTATGGCAAATGCCCATGTTCCGCCTCGATCTTTCTTTCGAGAAAAAATTGAGCAGGAAGCTAAACCTTATGCTTTATGGCAAGGCAAACAACCTGCTGAATACTCCTGTCATATTACGGATATTCCCGCCAAGCCCTTATTCCAACATACCCGGAACCTATGAATACCTCCCCAACCAGGGCACCAGCGCCACTACTCTGAACAGCATTCTGGTAAGAAATGAATATTTCGGACAATCCTTTATTCTGGGAGTAAGGTATAAGTTTCAATAAACATTTGAGCGCAGAGCCTCGCAGGCCCCGTCCCGCAAAATCAAATTAAGGCAGGCGGAAGCTCCGGTGAATAGCCGCATGTCGGCCTTTATCCGCTTCCCGCACAGGCTTACAGGCAATTAATAATAAATTAACAGGAATAAAG
>JABEUT010000072.1 GCA_013044305.1 Bacteroidia bacterium | reverse complement strand
TTTCCGGACAGGTTGGTAAAAACGCCGTGAGCGGTGAAATGATAAACGATACCATAAAAAATGAAACACTGCAGGTAATGAATAATGTAAAAGCGGTGCTGGAAGCGGCAGGCACCCATTTGGGAAAAGTGGTTAAAACCACCATTTTCCTGAAAAACATAAACGATTTTGCGCAGGTGAACGAAGTGTACGGATCATTTTTCAAAGACAACTTCCCGGCAAGGGAAACTGTGGAAGTATCGCGCCTGCCCCTCAATGCCAATGTGGAAATATCGGTGATAGCGGAGGGCATAGAAAAATAAAATATTCCGGACGAATACCGAGGCTCTTCCTTTAAACCGGAAATATCACCTGTTATATTAAAATTGCTAACTTTGAATTCATAACCAATAACTAAAATCTTATGTTACTAATCGCTTGTGCCCTTTCACTCCTTGCCATTGCCGCAGGAATGATGCTTCTTGCCCAAACCAAAAAGGAAAATCTGGGCAACCTGTTCAAATATGTATCCTGGTTTATTGTAATCATGGGTTTCCTGTGTATTATCTGCATCGGCTGCCGCAGCGCCATGCGCTGCATGATGCGCGGAGAACGCTCCTGTCACAGCAGAATGCTGATGATGCGCGGAGACGGCGACGGCTGTTATATGGGCAGAGGCATGGGTGAATGCGGAGGAATGGGATGCCAGGGAGGTATGATGAACGGATGCGGAATGATGATGCACGGCGGAGGCTGCCCCATGATGATGGGAGGATGCCAAGGCGGAGGAAACCAATGCCATGAAGGAATGGGAGGTTGCCAGCAGGACATGGGTTCGTGCCATGAGGGTATGGGTTCGTGCCCGGAAGGCAAAGGCGAATGCACCGAAGGCATGAACGGCGGAAAAGACGGAAGCTGTCCTATGAAGGGAATGATGATGAATAAGAAAGACAGTTCCAAGATGAAGTAAATTAACATCTGCCGGGTCATAGGCAGATTTTAACGATATAAGGGACAGAATTATCGGGCATCCGCTGATTCTGTCCCTTATTTTTTAGTCCCTTTTACTGCCGGCATAAAATGCCGGAGGCGGGCATCCCCGCCTCCGTTAACAATGATTGCCTTTTATTCCAGATGATTAACCAACCTAATTATCAATCGAGCAATCATCCATGATGAAAACGGTGTAAAACTAATAGAGCCTCCGTTTGAACTCAATGATAATAATCATCCGGAGGAATGCTTTTTATCCCTTTATAATTTAACATACAGGAATGCATAAAGCAAGGCCCACTGCAACACCATGCTACCTTCAATGGCGAATGGAAAGAACAACGCGGGCTTTCGGGGAGATGCAAGAGGTATAACGAGTGCGGTGGTTACCGTTGATAAAGCCAGGGCAAAGAAAACGGGTAAGGTAATGGTATGGAAATATACCTGCAAAGATGCCGAAGCAAGGAATGCCAGAAGAAAAAACAAGGCTATGAATATTGAGCCTCTTACACCGAACAGCAGCGGCAGGGTCCGGAGCCCTGTTTTAAGGTCGGTTTCCATATCGCGTATATCAAAGGGGATGGCTATGGCGAAGACGAACAGGAAATTACGTAAAAAGATAAATACCACCTGCGGCTGAAGAAGGTTGTTAAATGGCATAGCGTAAGCCACAGGCAGGCAAGTAGTAAGCCATGCGTAGCCGAAAGCTATCCATAATACCTTCAGCCACAATATGTCGCGCAGGCGCAGAAGACGGCTGCCTATACGTATAAAGGGGATACAGTAGCCTAAGGCAAGCAGTGATACCGGCACCAGCACAAGCCATACCCGTAAGGGCATGTACATAAGCTGACTCAAAGCCAACAGCAGGGCGGTTACCATGACTGAAAACTTTATCCGGATGTGTTTCAGATTCCAATAGCTTACCTGATTCTCTGCGGCGCCGGTTGCATGGCTCCGCATGAAGTTGAACAAGCCATGGAAGTTGTAAAGGAATATGGTGGAGAAAAAGGCAAGCAGGTTCACGTGGATGTTGCCATTGTTGCCGAACAGGATAAGCGCTGTTTTGGCCGTAAAGCACAATACGCAGCCCGATATAAAAATGTTGGAGAAAACGATTAACCGGATGAGGGCTGCCAATCCTTTCATTTACTTATTCAAACCTGTTGCGAAATGAAGTACAAAGCCTATGGCAACACCTGTGCCTCCCCATAGCAGGGTGCGGAGCGTGCGCTTGCGCCTGGCAACTTCGGCATAGCCGTATAAATAAGGATCGCGTGTTGCATTGTCAAGCTGCGTAACGCTTTTATGCCTTACATGAACACGGGTATGGTTCACTATTCCCGTAAACACGTATGGAGGAAGCAGAACAAAGAGTGATGCGCCCGTGATACCCGAAGCTACGCCTATGGCAAAGGCAGCTGCCGAGAGGCCACGGCAATGGTACCCCCGCTGGGCGTCGCGCTCGCCGGCGATGAATAGGCGTGCATCGGCCACCGTATAATCGTTACCTATCAAGGTATCGTAGTTGTACACCATTATTTCTTTTCCTGTGCTACCATAGCGTATGGAGAAGACATTTTCCATGTCCGTTTCTATTTTCTTATGCTTTTTGGATGTTTGCTTCTCAAATGTTATTTTATCACCGGAGGTGTCGATAACATAAGCCGCTATCTGATCGCCGTTAACAAAATAAATGGTATCAGGGGCTGCCGGTTTTGCGGCATCGGCTGATGTATTCTGTGCACAGGCGCCGAAAGCGGCCGCAATAATAAGCAGAACAGTTATTGCGTTTCGCATATCAGCAAAGGTAGTCGAAAAATTGCTTGACTACTGAAAAATATTTCTCGGCGCTGAAGGCGAATCCTTATCGCAGACCTGTTTTATAACTGCGCCTCTGTTGTAAAAAGGTCGGGGATAAAAGGTACGCCTGTAATATGCAAGCCTTACCGTTTGCAGCGGCTCCCCCACCCTGCTGTCATTGTGTTTTTTGTGCCCCCGGCGGGAATCGACACCACATCAAAAGTTTAGGAAACTTCTATTCTATCCGTTGAACTACGGCGGCATCTATTTTACTATTGCTCCATTCCCGCTATTATTTTCTGCAGGCGACACAAAGATAAGTTTACCTTCAGAATTTTCAGCCATCAATATCATCCCCTTCGATTCTATTCCTTTAATTTTTCGCGGCTCA
>JABEUT010000071.1 GCA_013044305.1 Bacteroidia bacterium | reverse complement strand
GACAACTGGTGGCTTTTATCAGGGCCTATGTGCAAAACCCGGGTGTACTTATACTTGACGAAGCCACTTCGTCTATTGATACCGAATCGGAAAGGCTTATTCAGGCAGCAATCGAAAGGCTTACCGAACACCGTACTTCCATTATCATAGCGCACCGCCTTGCTACGGTGCAACGAGCCGATAAAATCCTGGTGCTGGATCACGGCGAAGTGATGGAAGCCGGTACACACCGCGAACTTCTTGCCAAACAGGGATTTTATAAAAAGCTTCATGAAATTCAATTTGAAAAATGGGATAAGGCGTTGGTTTAAAGGTTTTTCGGATAACAGAAAAAGTGTTTGGTTGTAACTTTATCAAGCACTGAAGCATTTAAGTGGTCGGAGGCTTTGGTAATATCCACAAGGTGCTTACCGGAGTAAAGCATATTTATTCGAAGCTGCTGCCTGCTGTAAATGTCGTTTATCACATCACCTTCAAAGGCGAAGTAGTCCAGTTCGCGTTCCGTCAGCCTAAATTTTTTCGCGGTTTTAGCCCTTATCTGTCCGATAAACTTTTTGCTTATAGGTTCATTTTGCAGTTGTATTTTGTACAGCTTCCGGTTTATAAGCCACTTGCACAGCGTTGATAAAATATAATCGGGGTGATCCATCCATACTTTTATAGCACACAATATATCGCTGTCGTCGAGCAATGCAAAGGTTTTTAGTAGTTCCTGATTCTTTTTAAAGTCTGTTTTGGTGAAGTTGTTGCAAAGAAAAACCTTTAATGCCGGGGTAGAAAAGAGCTCTGCTCCCCGCGAGGCCAATTCCTTAGCCCTTTTCATAATATTTACCTGCAACTCCATGGCGGAAAGCACCGTTTTATGCAGATATACCTGCCAGTACATCAGCCTGCGGGCTATTATAAATTTTTCGATGGAGTAAATGCCTTTAGCTTCCACCGCCAGCTGACCTTTGAACACGGTAAGCATGCTTATGATACGGTCGTAGCCTACCACCCCTTCCGATACGCCGGTAAAGAACGTGTCGCGGGTCAGATAATCGAGCCGGTCCACGTCAAGCTGGCTGGAAACGAGCTGGTGCAGGAACTTTTTATGGTATTGATTGTTGAAAATGCGGATGGCAAGAGCCAGTTTGCCGTTAAATTCCATGTTGAGCGCTTCCATAAGCATGGCGGATATGTCTTCGTGGCTGATGTTGTGCACGAGGCTATGCTCAAGGGTATGGGAAAATGGCCCGTGGCCTATGTCGTGGAGCAATATGGCTATTTTGGCGCTTTCGGCTTCTTCATTGGTAATATCAACATCTTTAGACCTTAGTATTTCTATGGCCTTACCCATCAGGTGCATGGCTCCCAGGGTATGATGAAAACGGGTATGTGTGGCGCCCGGATATACCAGATAAGTGATGCCAAGCTGCTGTATGCGGCGCATGCGCTGAAACCATGGATGCTCTATAAGCTGAAAGAGTATGCCATCGGGGATAGTTATAAATCCGTAGATGGGGTCATTTACTATTTTCTTCTTTATCATGGCTCAAAGGTAAGGCTTTCACGCGATTTACTGGCGAGTGAAGTCGTATGTTGTAAGTCATCATTCGTAAGTCAGATATAATATGCTGTTGTTTTTACTGTTTTGTTTTTATTTTGAAATTCATTGCGGGTTAATCGCTTTTAGGTCATTTTCGTTTAGCCAAATATTATGAGTATATTGATGGAGAGCCACTTTTAGGAGATAATTATTACCGCCTTACACAAACCGATTACGATGGCACAGTGCATTATTGCAGTGTTACAGAATGTAATACAGCAAGTGATACGCTTATAGTTTTTCCTAATCCAACAAGAGGTATATTTTCAGTGTGCCTGCTTTCCACAGATGCCGCAGGCACTGCCTTTGTACGTATATCCGATATGTTAGGGAAGGTGTTGTATTCGCAAACTTTTTCAGGTGAACAACAATTCCCGATAGACATTTCGCAGTACTCGCCAGCAGTATATATTATAACAGTAACTACAGCGCGTAATACTTATTACCGCAAGTTGATTTTAGAGCATTAACTGTAATGTGTCTGAACCCCCTAGAAGTTGGACGGTTTTTTGAATATTATCTTTTTCAATCGCCGGTTCTCTTCATTTCTTGTTTTCATGTTGCTGTGTTTATTTAAAGTTACGAATTTACTTTAAATAGCCAGTTTAACTTACAGTCTCGTTGAGCGTAGATTGTGTTCGGCTAATCACGCCTTTGAGTAAATTAATTCTTTAATTTCGTTCAGCCTTTTAGGGTATGTTTAATATGCCAAAGATACGGTTTGAAAGCAAATCACAACTTTTTAGCTGATAGCCGAGAGAGCCAATGACTGATACCCCACTAGCTGCTTACCCGCACTTGGTATGCCCGCAATTTTTGCATTTCAGGCAGCCTTCTTCGTAAATGAGTCCTTCGTCGTCGCCGCAGCTTGGGCATCTTCTGTCTCTTGCCTTGGTGCCGTTGGGTATATATTTTTTCAGGGCTCTTTCCACGCCGGCTTTCCATGTGTTAATGGAATCGTCGTAGAGGTTAAGGTTGGCTATCAGATCCACCACGCTTGGCAGGGGCATGCCGTGGCGCAGCACTCCTGATATAAGTTTGGCATAGTTCCAGAACTCCTTATCAAAGCTGCGCGATAAGCCTCCAATGGTAATGCTGTAGCCGTCTTTGTCATTGAAACGAAAATCGTACCACTTTTTGCCGTCTTCGCTTTTATTTTTTATCACCCATCCTTTTTGCACCCATACCGGCAGGTTGAATACGTCTTCGGCTTTACCTGTAAACACTTCGTATGGGCGGTTATTGAGCAAACCGACCACGGCAATCCATTTTTCGCTGCCGTTATTAAAGCGTATTACATCGGCTTCGAGTTCGCGTGGGCGTTTTGGGGCGTGTGTTTCCGAAAACTGGCTTTTTTTGGCAGACTCATCGGCGGCAACAAGTACCCCGCTTCTGGAACCGTCGCGATATACGGTTATGCCTTTCAGGCCCTGTTTCCAGGCTTCAACATATATTTGGCCTACCTTGTCTACCTCTACATTTTGAGGCAGGTTGATGGTGGAGCTGATGGAGTGTGTGGTATATTTCTGCACCAGCGATTGTAATTCAACACGCTTTATCCAGTCTATCTCCGGAGCCGTTGAGCCGTGATACGGACTTTTTGTAACATCGGTATTGCCGGTAACATCCATCCAGGTTTTCAGTTTAGGATGGTACACTATAAATTCCTGCCATGCATCGCCCATTTTGTCAACAAAATCAACTTTGGCGTTTTTGTCGTTGGGGTTTATTTTTCTTCTTCTCTTATACGAGAGCATGTACACGGGTTCCAGCCCCGACGATGTTTCGGCAAGGATACTTAATGAGCCTGTCGGCGCCACTGTGCTGATGGATATGTTGCGGCGTCCGAGTTTCATCATCCGTGCATATACGTCGGGCAGTTCAGTTTTCAGCATCTGCACGAACTCCGAGGTGTTTTCTATTTTTGCATCAAACCCTTCAAAGGCGCCACGTTCTACGGCCAAGTCAATGGAGCTGGTAAATTCGGCTTCACACTTAACGTTCATTATTTTTTCAACTTCAACCATGGCTTCCGGCGAATCAAATTTCAGGCCGAGGGCTGCAAGCGTATCGCCGAGGGCTGTAAACCCGAGTCCTGTTCTCCTTCCCTTTTTCCCGGCATCGTAAAGCAGTTTCCAGGTATCCAGTTCCACCTGTTTTATTTTATCGGGCTCCTTGTCGCTTTCTACCTTACTCAAAATTTTTTCAATTGCCTCCAGTTCCAGGTCAACCAGATCGTCCATCAGGCGTTGCGATTCATACGTAACGTCGAAGAACTTGGGATAATTGAATTTGGCTGATTCGGTAAACGGTTTGTCAACAAATGAATATAGGTTCATTGCAATAAGCCTGCAGCTGTCGCCACCTTGCATGGCTATTTCGGAGCATGGATTGGTTGACACATTTTTGAATCCTGGATATACGGATGAGGTAGAGTATTTGTGTTGTCTATCCCAGAAAATAAGCCCGGGCTCTGCGGTATTATGGGCGCAGGTAATAATTGTGTTCCACAGTTCCCTTGCCTGTACTGTTTTTTTAACAGATGGGTTGTCCGATTCAATAGGCCAGCGGTGGGTATATTGCTTATCATCCACTACGGCCTGCATAAATTCGTCTGAAAGCCTTATGGAGATGTTTGCACCGGTAACTTTGGATAGGTTTTGCTTTATGGTTATAAAGTTTTCCACGTCGGGGTGTGCAATATCTATGGTGATCATGAGTGCGCCCCGCCTGCCGTTCTGTGCAACCTCGCGTGTGGTGTTCGAAAATCTTTCCATGAATGAAACTGCCCCTGTGGTGGTTCCTGCGGCGTTGTTAACTCCTATACCGGAGGGCCGGAGCGACGATATGTCAATGCCCACGCCACAGCGACGCTTAAAAAGCTGAGCCAGCTGTTGGTCCGTGTACATTATTCCTCCATAGGAATCGAATATCTCGGGCAGCACCACGCAGTTGGACAGCGATGCGGTAACGTACTTGTTGCCCAGCCCGAACATTACACTCCCCTGCGGGATAACGTATTTAAAGTCCTTGAACAGTTCGTATATCCTCTCCTCGCTTAACAGCTGACGTTTTTGCCCGTATGCCGAAAGAAAGGCGAAATTGCCGTTCATGCTCGATTTTTCGAGATACTCCTTTTCCTTTCGGGCAAATTCGCGTGCCATGCGGCGGTGCATATCATCCGGCGATTTCTCTTCCAGATTGCCGTTGCGGTCACGTAGGGCATATTTGTTCATCCAGGTGGATGCGGCAAGTTCGTCGCCGCCGAAATATCTTATAGATAGCTCGCGTACCTCTTCATAAGACAATACTTTTTTTGCAAGGGTTTCCTTTATCATTGAACTGAAATTTAATAATGGGTTGTAATATTTTTTAAAGTACTTGCAAAAATATATTTGTGGCTTTTTTCCGGACGTTGGGTGCTTCCTTAGTTTTTAACATCTTTATTAACAAATACATTGAAATCCTTTTGCATAGCGGCTTTCATGAGATATTAACATTTATTTTTTTATTAACAATCATTGGATGTTGGCAATGAGCAATTCGAGGCTTTTATAAGGAATTTTAAAGGTTTCACCCAGATATTTATTTGTTAATATCCCTTTGTAGATATATACCCCGTTTCTTATCTTCCAATCCTTTTTAATGAGTTTATCCACTCCTCCTTCTTCACCAATTTTAAGGAGTGCGGGGGCAAAAATACTGCTCAAGGCATAGGATGCGGTTCTTGAAACGCGTGAGGCTATATTGGATACACAATAATGCGTAACCCCGTGTTTGCGGAACACCGGCTCCATGTGATTGGTTACTCTTGATGTTTCGAAACAGCCGCCCTGGTCAATGCTTACATCCACAATAACGGACCCTGCTTTCATATCTCCCACCATCTGCTCGGTTACCACGCATGGCGATCTGCCTTCGCTTGCGCGCAGCGCTCCTATGGCCACGTCGGCTGTTTTTAAATGCTGTGCCAGCACACGGGGGCGTATGGTGGATGTAAATACCCGCGCACCGATCATGCTTTGAAGCCTACGCAACCTGTATATTGAATTGTCGAACACTTTTACTATGGCTCCCCTGCCGAGGGCGGCACGTGCGGCAAATTCGCCGACGGTACCGGCTCCGAGTATAACCACCTCGGTAGGGGCGATACCAGAAACGCCGCCCATGATAAGCCCGGGGCCGTTGTGTACATTGCTCAAATATTCCTCCGCAATGGAGATGGATGTGCCGCCCACTATCTCGCTCATCGAACGTATTACCGAAAAGATGCCTGCTTCATCTTTTATCCAGTCGTATGCTATTGCATTTAATTTCTTCTGCATTAAATGCTTTAAGAAGTCCTTTGGCTGCACCGGAAGCTGCAACGCCGATATTAGGGTTTGCCCGGGCTTCATCATATCTGTTTCGCGGGGGAGCGGCGGTGCTACTTTGAGAATGATGTCGGCTTTATATACATCTTCGGGGGTATATACCACCTGTGCCCCTGCCTCGCCATAATCAATATCTTCAAAATGTGCGTTTTTGCCGGCTCCTGTCTCTATCAGTATCTTGTGTCCGTTATTAACAAGCAGGGCCACATCATCGGGCACCAGAGCTATTCTGTTCTCCTGAAATGACACTTCACGTGGCAGTCCAATATTCAGGGAGCCCTTTTTTCTGCCCACTTCAAGCATTTCTTCCTGCGGAGACATGGCTCCCATTGATAATGACTGCATTAATTCCTTTGATGTTTTCATTCCGGTTGGGTATATTGG
>JABEUT010000070.1 GCA_013044305.1 Bacteroidia bacterium | reverse complement strand
GGCCGTTACCATATCTTTATTTACAGCGCACCTGCAAAAAGCAGGATACTTACAGAAGCTATAAAAACGTCCTTGTCCGGCCTCGCTGCACAGGTTCCGCAGGCGCTGGCCCTAACGCTTATCCGCCCGCTGCCCGGCGAAATCCACTCCGCTACGGCATTGCTCGAGTTTGCGGAGAACGTGCTGCTCTGGCTGCTCCTGCTTGGAACTGTTGCCATTCCGTACCTTAGGCGCCCCGCCACCGGCGCGTCCACACAGGCCGCCCCACATCCGCAGGTAAGCCCTGCCGCGCTGTGCCTCACCTTTACGCTGCTCATGCTTACACTTATAGGGCTTGTAACCCCGCTCTACGGCGGTATTGAAAGATACAGGTGCCTTGCCATGCCATTTCTTATTATATTGCTGTTGCTTTTCTACGACAAGAGAACACGAACCTGAATATGCCGCTGATTCCAGAACAAATCATCCGTAAAAAATCTGTCGCCGGAATACTTGAGCAGCTGAAGGAGGACGACAAGGACGGCGCCGCACCACAGTTCAGGCGGGTGCTTACGGTAAGAGACCTTACGGCCATGGGCATTGCGGCGGTAATAGGGGCAGGCATATTCTCCACTGTGGGCAAGGCTTGCTTCGATGGCGGGCCGGGGGTCATTCTGCTTTTTATCATCACAGCGGTGGTATGCGCCTTTTCGGCCCTGTGCTATGCCGAATTCGCCTCGCGCATACCCATTTCAGGGAGCGCTTACACCTATTCTTACGTTGCCTTCGGCGAACTGGTGGCCTGGATCATAGGCTGGGACCTGCTAATGGAATATGCCATAGGCAATATAGTGGTGGCCATAAGCTGGTCTGCCAACCTGAACAGCCTTTTGCAAAACATGGGACTGCACCTGCCCGGCTTTTTGTGCTACAGCCTGCTCGATGTAAAAAATGCTAATGCCCGATACCTCGATTTGGCTTCGCAACACCAGTCAGTGCCGCCGGATATTCAATCCATGCATGAACTTTGGGTAAATGCACCACATATAGCAGGAGTTCCGGTTATTTTAAATATACCTGCCCTGCTCATAACCTTTTTCATCACCTGGTTGGTATATGCCGGCATCAGGGAATCGAAAACGGGAGGAAACCTGATGGTTGCCTTTAAGCTCATCGTAATATTACTTATAATAGCCATAGGTTTCTTTTATGTGAACCCTTCGAACTGGATGCCCTTTTTGCCCAACGGCATGGGCGGGGTCATGAAAGGAGTATCCGCCGTATTTTTCGCCTATATAGGCTTTGATGCCATATCCACCACGGCGGAAGAATGCAAAAACCCGCAGCGCGACCTGCCAAAAGGAATGATAAACTCCCTGATCATTTGCACCATACTCTATGTGCTTATTGCTTTGGTGCTTACGGGTATGGTAAAATACAGCAGCCTGAATACCGGCGATTTTCTGGCCCATGCCTTCAATGAACTGGGGCTGAAATGGCTGGGCGGCATCATTGCCTTGAGCGCCCTGATAGCCACTACCAGTGTGCTGCTCGTTTTCCAGATAGGTCAGCCGAGGATATGGATGAGCATGAGCCGCGACGGGCTGCTGCCGCCCGCCTTCAAAAGGATGCACCCGAAATACAAAACCCCTTCCTTTTCTACCATTATAACAGGGCTGATGGTGGGCATACCCGCCCTTTTCCTCGATTCGGACTTTGTTACCGACCTTACCAGCATAGGCACCCTGTTCGCCTTTGTGCTTGTATGCGGCGGAATACTGCTTATGCCTAAGGATACTGACGAAACCAAACCCCGGTTCAAGGTGCCCTATATTAACGGCAGATACCTGCTTCCGGCAATACTGCTGCTTACCGCACTGCTGCTGAACTATATCTACCCGGGCATATTCGCTTCCTTCCTAACGGCAAACAGCGCAAAGGGCGCGGCGGGTTCAGCAATTCTGCAAAACATCCCCTATTACATTTTCGCCCTGCTCTGTCTTTTGTTCACCGTGCTTTCGGTCATCCGTAAGCTTTCACTGATACCGGTGCTGGGGCTGCTTTCCTGCTTTTACCTGATGACCGAACTGGGCATACTTAACTGGGCGCGGTTTTTTGTATGGCTGGTAATAGGCCTCGTCATCTATTTCACTTATGGCATAAAACACAGCAAGCTAAAAACTCCTGAAACCACAGTATGAACCACTTGACGGCAGACAGCCATTTCCGTGCAGGGAATACAATAACACAGGTAAAAAAACGTTAATGGGCAATTCATGAATCCTTGCGGAAATAGAAGCCGGGTACCAGGTACCGTAACAGGAATGCTGTGCATGAGCCTGCTCCTTGCAAGCCCTTGCATATTGCACGCACAAGGCATTCCGTCTATCTTCCACCGCCACAGGTTTAATCAGGTGCAGGGGCAGGATTACTCGCAAGGAAGGGCTTGGAAAACACGCGTTGATCTGGGTCTTGCCATGGGCTTTTATCATTTCGACCCGCACTACACCAATGCCGCGCAAGGCCTAACCGGCTTTACCTTCGGCGCCAGGGAAGAAGTACCTGTTATGCGCACGGCATCGCTCATGTTCGGGCTCGATTATGAAAGCCTGGGCGCTTCATTCAACTCATACTTTTTCGCTAAGGGATATTCGTTCCTGTATATTCCGGCGGAGGAAATATACAACCACAACTTATCCATAGGTTCTTTTCACATCCCGCTCGAATTCAGGTTCCCGCTCACCTCCGAAGCCCAAAAACGCTCCCTCTACGGACTTGTGGGGCTTGATTACAGGCTGTTTATTTATACCAATGCAATGGTTACCAATTCATCCAACGGCGCCTTTGTTTTTGAAGGGCAGAACAACCTTAGCTGCAAGTACCCTTTGTTCACCAATCAGGGTTGCCCCATGGTGGAGCTTGCACTTGGTTACCAGCGTAATTTTCCGGGGCATCAGAACTCTTTTTTCGTGGAGTTCAACTACCGGTACGGCTTGTCGCCGGTTATCTACACGGGCAACAACATGGGTTCGAACAATATACAATTTACCATGAATACGCTCACCATCAGAGTGGGCTTAAAGATTTAAGTGTTGGGGATTGCAAGTATAGTCCGCAACGCTGCTGTAACCTGCCGTTACAGGCGATTGAATAATTAAGGGAGGCTGATAGCCGCAACAAAACACTTTATGCGAGGCAGATGACAAAAAAATGGTTGGTTCCGCTCCTGATGGCCCTGATAGTGGTGGTGGTATTGCGTATGGCTGTCGGAGAAGAGTATTTTGTTCCCTCGGCATCTATGGAGAACAGCATTATGCCCGGCGATCTGGTTTGGGTAAACAAGCTGGCTTACGGGTTGCGCCTGCCCCGGACCATACTTTCGCTCCCTTTTATAAACAACACCCTGCCCTTTACCAAAAACACCCCTGCCTACCTTACCTGGATACAGTTGCCTTATATCAGGCTGCCCGGCTACGCACAAATAAAGAGGAACGACGTGGTAGTGTTTAACTTTCCGTGTGAAACAGACAAACCCGTTGACAAGCGCACCAATTTTGTAAAGCGCTGCATAGGACTGCCCGGCGATACCCTTCAAGTAAGGAACAAAACTGTATTTATAAACGGACACAGGCTTGCCGGCATGCCTACCTGCATCTATTCCTACCGCATTACTGCATCATCGGATTCGGTCTTGTCAGGCTTGGCGGACAACACCGATGGGAGCGATGCCCCGGGACAGTATGATGGGTTTTATTTCAGCCTTACAAGCGCCGCCGCCGATTCCATACGCAGGCTTCCCGGCATATTGTCGGTAACGCCGCAACAGGATCAGTATGCCGCAGCCTCATTATTCCCCGGAGGCAAATTTGCTTTCTGGAATAAGGACAATTATGGCCCTCTGCCTGTACCAAAGGCCAATACTACAACGGCTTTAAACATTAACAACCTGCCCGCCTACACTGCTATCATCACCCAATACGAGCATCACAAGCTGGCCACCCGCAACGACTCCGTATTTATTGACGGCGCCTGCGCCACCAGCTATACCTTTAAAATGAACTACTATTTTATGCTGGGCGACAACCGCGACAACTCCTATGATTCGCGGTACTGGGGCTTTGTACCCGAAGATCACATCATAGGCAAGGCATCGGTAAAAATATATTCGGCGCGGAAGTATGGCGGCCCGGGAATGGGGAGGCGATGGTTCAGGAGGATTAGATGATGGAATAAACTTTGGAAAAATGGTTCATTTACACCCGCCGCTGCAAGTGTTAAAATCAGGCCTGAAATATCATCGCGGGAGGAAATCCTAATATTTGTTAAAACACAGGCCTGTGTCGGTAACTTGTGGGCTTCTTCACCCAAACTTCATTCTTAATTGCCTATCTTTACATCCAATTAACAAAGAGAAAAATAAGCATAACCAGGCAACAGTAAATAAAAAAAATACATTTAATTAAACCATTCAACGTAACATCAGTCTTAATTAATAATTAACCCACATCAGCCATGAAACCGTTCAATTATTTACAGGTATCGTTAGCTGTTCTTCTGTTCACTCCTTGCTTTGCACAGGATAATGCGGGCGGAAACAACGACGATGGCATCTATTCAACACCCTCCGCTACGGCAAATACAAACGCCGGAACACATTCAGATGCGGCTCCGGCTCCGGAACATTCAGGCTTGAATCAGCAGAACAACAATTCCGGTGTAAGCCCTATGGATTCGGGCTCAAACCAATTACAGGGTTCCAACGATTACTATGACAATAATTATGACTACACCTCACAGTTAAGGAGGTACGACGATAACTGGGGCGACTGGAATTACTACGACGATATTTACACCAACAGCTACTGGTACAGCGGCGATCCGTATCAATACGGCATGAGCATATATATGGGCAGCCCCTGCTGGGGACCTTCATACTACGGTTACAGTTACGACCCTTCCATGTACTGGGGACTTGGCTGCGGCTGGGGCCTGGGTTATGGCTGGGGATACCCCGGCTGGGGCTGGGGCGGCTACGGTCTTGGCTGCGGATGGGGCTGGGGC
>JABEUT010000069.1 GCA_013044305.1 Bacteroidia bacterium | reverse complement strand
GCCACCGCAATTTCCTTCTCAAGGAATGTTTCGGAGAGCGGCGACACCTTTTCAGGCGGAATATTTTGAGGCCGGGGGCCTGTTGCCGCCTGTGTTGGTTCCGGCAGATGCAAATTGCCTTCCATCAACGGCGGTTTTGTCGCTCCCTGCAATAGTCTTTCTTTTTTAGGGGTATATACAAATTCGTAACTTATTTTTTCTTTAGGCTCGGCTGCCGGCGGAGTTTTTACAATCTGATTTTCCTCAACGGCAGCGGGTTTCTCTCTGAAGAGCCGGTACATGGCTTTTCTGTCGGGTGCATAAGCCGACGCCAGTTTAATACGTGCCGTTACATCGGGGTCGTTGTCCAGATACAATTGCCTGGCATACAATACCTGCGCCATTTGAAAGTATGGAAACGATTGCACAACGCGGCGCAGCGCCTCCTTGTTCTCGGCATTTGCAGGCGCTTTGGCCTTAGTGAATAAATCTATCAATGTGTCCTTGTTCATTTTCTTACACGGGCTGCATGTGCTCCGCCTGCTTCCATGTCCTCTGCTTTGGCGTTATGAATTTTATTATAATTTTGGCGGCATTAACCCATGAATTGCAAATATATACTAAATGGATGTGGATTTGCGGATTTTTTCTGTCGTACTCCTTGGTATGTAGGTAAGATGGTGCCAATAAAAGAAGGAAACAACTAATGGTTCAAATAGCCATAAACTTAACAAAACGCATCACAATAAATCAATTTATGCCATCCATACGCACCATTGTAATTGCAGTTGTTTGTTTCCTGATTATTATTCCACGCTACGCCCCATGCCAGCTTCTCGCCTCATCAGAGTTTAAGGTTATAACTTCTGCCGATATCACGACGGGAGCCGGGCGGATGAGCCTTTATTTGCCCGAAATTAAAGGGAAAAGGGTAGCCATTGTAGCCAACCATGCCTCGCTGGTAAATAAAACCTTATTGCCCGACACCCTGCTTGCTCTGGGTATAAAGATTACCAAAATATTCGCGCCGGAACACGGCTTTGACGGATTGCAGGACGCCGGTGCTATGGTAAAGGACGGAAAGTACAGGACTGCCTCAATCAGTATTGTTTCGCTATACGGGGAGCATAACAAGCCCGCTCCGGAAGATTTGAAGGATGTGGATGTAGTACTTTATGACCTGCAGGATGTGGGTGTGCGTTTTTTTACCTATATCACCACACTGCACAACGTAATGGAAGCCTGTGCTGAAAACAATAAGGAGCGTATTGTGCTCGACCGGCCTGATCCGAATGGCTATTACGTGGACGGCCCTGTGCTCGATGAGAAGTATAAATCAATGGCGGGAGCCGATCCTGTGCCCATAGTATATGGCATGACCGCAGGCGAGTATGCCCAGATGCTCAATGGTGAAAAATGGCTGAAGAACGGCGAACAATGCAATCTTAAATGCATTCCTGTTGAGGGGTACACACACAAGATGCTTTACCAGCTACCCGTAAATCCATCGCCCAACCTGAAGGATATGACTGCCGTCTATCTCTATCCGAGCCTCGGCCTGTTCGAAGGAACGGTAATAAGCGTGGGCAGGGGCACCGATACTCCTTTTGAAATAATAGGAGCGCCGGAATTGCAGAATGGTACCTACAGCTTTACCCCTGAAAGCCGGCCGGGCGCCACAAACCCGCCTTATAAGGGGCAAAAATGTTCGGGCTACAACCTGAAAACTTTCGGCGATATTATGATTAAAAATTACCAGAAACTCTATCTCTTCTGGCTCAAAGCCACCTACGGGTATTACCCTGATAAAACCAAATTTTTTAATTCATACTTTGTGCGGCTCGCAGGTAACGATATGTTGCAAAAGCAGATTGTAAGCGGATTGTCGGATGAAGAGATACGTAAATCATGGGAGCCTGCGCTAAACAACTTCAAAGGAATAAGAAAAAAATATCTGCTCTATCCCGATTTCAAATAAAATAAAGAGCTCCCCAGCCACACCCTCCATTCATCAACCGGATTTATACAGAATGATCAGAGCCCTGCTATTTTTATTTTTACTATCCTGCTCACTTGTTAACACAGCAAGCATTAGGGTACATCTGCAGCATGAAAGCCCTGCATCCGACAGCCTGAAAAAACCAGGTAAGGGAAAGATACATTTCAGGCCTGTGCCGGTAATAGCCACCGCGCCCGAAACCGGAATAAGGGTTGGGGTGGGCGCCTTATCGTCGTTCCCTTTATACACCGACAGCGCCACCCATTATTCGCTTATCTCACCCTTCGTTTGCTATACACAGGATAAGCAGGATTATCTGTTCATCCCTTATGAATTATATTCCAAAGACAATAATTATTACTTTGAAGGTGAAGTGGACTATTATAACTTCAGTTACTACTATTGGGGGGTAGGCACAAACAGGGTGGCCAAGGAACTATACGACGTGCGCTTCCCGAAGATATTCTGCAATGCATACAAAAAGCTGGTGCCCCATGTATATGCCGGAATAGATTATTATTTTGAGGACGATAAAATAATGAACCTGAACCCTGCGGGGCAGCTGGCCACAGGTGAAATAACCGGCGCCGGCGGAAGCGTGAATTCGGGGCTGGGGGTATGCGCCTACTACGATACCCGCGACAGTGTTTACTATCCCACACGCGGATGGTATATTAAGGCAACTTCGTACTTCAACAGTAATTTGGTGGGCGCCAGTTTCAACTACACTAAAATAACTGCGGATATATGCAGTTACAGGCAGATAGCCCGCCCCGTTGTGCTTGCCTTTGATGAGCATACCGTAATAACCTCCGGCACGGTGCCCTTCAACCAGATGGCGCTGGTGGGCGGCCCCTACGATATGCGCGGTTATTATATGGGCTATTACCGCGACAACGACTTTACCATGCTGCAGGCCGAGGCAAGAATACATCTGTTCTGGAGGATAGGTTTTGATGCCTTTGCAGGTTTCGGTTACTTCGGCAACGCCAATGTGTTCCCCGAATCGCCGGGGGCAATTCATGCCGAAGGGGTGGGATTGAGATACAATTACGACAAAAGACAGCATGTGAACGTAAGGCTCGATGTCGGATACGGTCAATCTGCCGAAATATACCTTGAAGTGCTTGAGGCATTTTAAGTGAAGCGCAGGGCCGGGAGCGATACCTGAAAAAATCGTATCTTAGACAAATTAAATCTTAATTCACATTAACAGGAATGGTAACCGGAGTACAGCAGGTAGGAATAGGGGTGAGCAATATTACAAGTTCATGGAAGTGGTACCGTAAATGGTTCGGCTTCGATGTCCCCGTGTTCGATGACGAGGCCGAAGCAAAACTGATGACCCGCTATACCGGCGGCGAGGTGCATCTCCGAAGGGCTGTGCTTGCCATGAACATGCAGGGCGGCGGAGGCTTCGAAATATGGCAGTATAAAACCCGTACCCCGCAGGGAGCGCCATTTGCTGTGCTGCCCGGCGACATAGGAATCAATGTTGTAAAACTGAAATCAAGCAACGTGCGCCACTCCTACGACATGATGAAAGCCGACGGCGGCATACCCCTGTCGGAACTAACAACCACACCCGATGGCAAACCTACCTTCTATATGAAGGATGAAAGCGGCAATAATTTTCAATTTGTGGAAAGCGAGTCGTGGTTCCGACTGCGGCGCAAGCACTGCGGCGGCGTATGCGGGGTGGTTATAGGGGTAAGCCGAATGGATGCGGCGCTGGCGTTTTATAAAACCCTCCTCGGCGACTCCCGGGTAATATACGATAACACCGGTGCATGGAGCGGTATGCCCGGAAGCGACAATAACGCATGCTCCTACCGCCGCGTATTATTGCGTAAAAATTTCGTACCTAAAGGCGCATTCAGCGAGTTACTGGGGCATATAGACGTGGAACTGGTAGAATGCAGCGGAAGGCAACTGAAAAGGATATACCAGAACAGGTACTGGGGCGACCTCGGCTTTATACATGTTTGTATGGATGTGTTCGACATGGAAGAACTTAAACACAGCATGGCCGCACACGGCTATTACTTTACAGTTGACAGCGCCAACTCGTTCGATATGGGCGAAGCCGCCGGACGTTTCAGCTATGCCGAAGATCCCGATGGAACACTTATTGAGTTTGTAGAAACCCACAGGGTTCCCATCCTGAAAAAGTGGAACCTTTACCTGAACCTGAAAAACAGGAAAGAAAACCGACCGCTGCCGCGCTGGATGGTACAATGCCTGGCCTTTAACCGAGTAAAGGACTGAAGCCCCGTAAAGACGGGGGCGCTTAAATTGCGACGGATAGCACCAGATAACCTATGATGAACGAAGATTGATGGGCAGGGATAAAAAAATCTTTTTACTCGATTCCATGGCTCTAATTTACAGGGCCTATTTTGCATTCAGCCAGAACCCCAGGGTAAGTTCCAAAGGATTGAACACATCCGCCATGTACGGATTTACTAATACACTGCTCGAACTGCTGCTAAAGGAAAAGCCGACGCATATCGCAATAGTATTCGATACCCATGCCCCGACTGTAAGGCACGAGATACACACAGAATACAAAGCCAATCGCGAAGAAACACCGGAAGATATTATAAAGTCGGTGCCGTATATTATTAAAATCGCACAAGCTTTCAGAATACCGGTATTAATGAAAGACGGCTACGAAGCCGATGATATTATAGGAACCCTCGCAATTAATGCAGACAAACAGGGATTTGAGGTGTATATGATGACCTCCGACAAGGATTACGGGCAGCTTGTGAACGAGCATATACATATCTATAAGCCATCAAATAAGGGAAAGCCGCCCGAAGTGCTCGGCGTAAAGGAAGTGTGCGCCAAATTCGAAATACAGGAGCCCAGGCAGGTGATAGACATCCTCGGATTGATGGGTGACGCCGTAGATAACATAAAAGGCATTCCCGGCGTAGGCGAAAAAACTGCTATACAGTTGATAAAAGATTTCGGAAGCGTGGAAAACCTGCTTCAGCATACCGCGGAACTGAAAGGGAAACTTAAAGAAAAGGTGGAGCAGAATAAGGAACTCGCGCTCCAATCGAAACAGCTTGCTACCATTATTACGGATGTGCCTGTTGAATACAGCTTCGCTGAAATGGCCTTGCAGCTCCCGGACAAACAGCAGCTGCTCGATATTTTTTCAGAACTTGAATTTAAAACCATCACCGCAAGGGTGCTCAAAGAGTATTTCAGTGAACAGGATGCTTTGCCCGCCGGCGAAACAGTTTCCGGCGCGGCATCCAACCCATCACCGGAAATTGGAAGTTCCATACATACCCTATCGGGGACAAATGAGACAGATAAATTTTTGGAAGACATTGCAAAGGCGCCGGAAGCGGCATTTTATATGCACTTGCAGAATGACGGCTGCCAGGCGATAGCCATAAGCGTTAAAGCAGAAGAAGTATATTACATTCCGCTTGGGCACAACGGGTTGCCGCCTGAAGAGATGCTTAGCAGGCTGGGGCCGTTTTTTCAGAATAAGGATACGGTAAAGATCGGGCACGACATCAAACAGGCGCTAAAGTTTTTGTCTGCCTGCAACATATCCCTTGAAGGGGAGCTGTTCGATACCATGATAGCCCATTTTCTGGTACACCCGGAATCGGGCCACAGCATACCCGATATGGCATCTGTCTTGCTATCGCTCCACATAGACGAATTCGGCAACGAAGGAAGACGCGGGGCAAAAGGGCAAACTGCTATGTTCATGGTTTCGGAAGATCAGCTCAAGGCCTTGTGCTGCCAGAGAGCCGGTGTGCTCCTGCGTATCCACGGGCTGCTGAAAAGTAAGATGAATGAAATGCAGGTAGGCAGGCTATTCAGCGAAGTGGAGATACCTCTGCTGAAAGTGTTGTCGGATATGGAAACAGCAGGCATAAGGGTAAACCCCGGCACACTGGGCGAAATATCGGTTACATTGCAAAGCGACATTGAAGGTTTGCGCCGTGAAATACAAAGCCTTGCAGGCCAGGAATTCAATATAGACTCGCCCCGGCAGGTGGGTGAGATACTCTTCGATAAACTGAAGATTTCGGATAATGTAAAAAAGACCAAAACCGGCCAGTATTCCACCGGAGAAGAAACATTGACAGAATTGGCAGGCGACAACCCCATAGTGCAAAAAATACTGGATTACCGCGAATTGCAGAAGCTTAAAAATACTTATGTGGATTCATTGCCTCACCTGATAGATCCGAAAACAGGCAGGATACACACCACCTTTAACCAGGTAGTGGCCGTTACAGGCAGGTTGAGCTCCGATAACCCCAATTTACAGAACATACCCATACGGACCGAGCGGGGCAGGGAGGTACGCAAAGCATTTATAGCCGGTGAAGGAAGGATACTCCTTTCGGCCGATTATTCGCAGATAGAATTGCGCATCATAGCATCGCTAAGCGGAGATGCCGCCATGATAGAGGCGTTCAGGAATAAAACCGATGTGCACGCCGCAACGGCTGCCCGCCTGTACAATGTGCCCGTACCCGATGTAACTCCAGAAATGAGGCGCAATGCCAAAACGGTGAACTTCGGGATAGTTTATGGAATAAGCGGCTTCGGACTGTCGCAGCGGCTGGGTATTGCCCGCAAGGAAGCCCTGGAAATAATAAAGCAGTATTTTATGCAGTACCCCGGCCTGAAGGAATATATGGACCGTAGCATTGCATTCGCAAAGGAGCACGGGTATGTTCAAACCATTATGGGCAGAAGACGCTACCTGCCCGATATTAACTCCCGCAACGGAGCCGTACGCGGTTTTGCCGAACGCAACGCCATTAACGCACCTGTGCAGGGGTCGGCGGCAGATATGATAAAGATAGCAATGATTCAGGTACATAATGAAATGAAAAGCCGGCGCATGGGCTCCAGAATGATCTTGCAGGTTCATGATGAACTTGTTTTTGATGTTCTGCCACATGAACTTGAAGACCTAAAGCTGCTTGTGGAATTAAAAATGAAGAACGCACTGCCCCTGCAAGTGCCTGTGGAAGTGAACATGGGCACAGGCAATAACTGGCTCGAAGCACATTAAGCAACTTCAATTTTGTGGTCGGATTTTTTTTCCTCTTGTTTCAACAATTCTGTCCACTTCGCTTTTAT
>JABEUT010000068.1 GCA_013044305.1 Bacteroidia bacterium | reverse complement strand
TTATAACGCCATGGCGTTCATACGCCAGCCTGATCAGTTTGTCGCAATTCACCTTATCGGCCTTATCCGATATAAACAGGAAAAGGCCTGCATCCTTGCCGAACCAAAAGGTAACTTTAAACAATATGCCCGCTATGGATAGCGGGTTTGTTTTAAATATTTTTTCTGCGAATACCGGTAGCCTGGAGTGAATAAGAAATAATAGATGCTTTAAATAATTGATTTTGGCATAAATGAGTACCCGTACATCGTAAAGATTGAATCTTAGAGCAGTAATACGGTAGAGAACATACTTCCAAAGGGTTCTGCCTTTATTTATGTAGGGGCTTCTCTTATTCCTTTTTAAAGTTACCGATTCCTCATGCACTCTGTATCTTAAAAGAACCTCGTCCACCTTGGAAATAATAAAGCCCTCCGAAAGGAGGTTAAGCCACAGGTCCCAATCTTCGGCGCCCTGCTGCGTTTTACGGTAGGGGTAATTCTCCAATATTTTCTTGCGCCCCATTGCCGCAGGGTGTGCTATACAATTTTCGGCAGGCATACGCCGGCGTATTTCAGCCGGGGTTTTAATCTTTATGCCGGAGGGCCATATTCCGAGTTCCAAATCGTGCCCATCCATCATCTCAAACTGCGTTGCAACCAATGCGACAGCGGGGTTTTCATCCAGCACTTTCACCTGCTTTTCCAGTCTTTCCGGCAGCGATATATCATCGCAATCCATACGTGCAATATATTCTCCCTTTGCCAATCCTATGCCTTTATTAAGCGTTTCCACTATACCGAGGTTCTTTTCATTATTCACAAGTCGTATTCGTTTATCGTTGTATGACTTGATAATGGCTTCGCTGCCGTCGGTGCTTCCGTCGTTTATAATCAGAAACTCGAAATTTGTAAAGGTCTGGTTCAGCATGCTTACGATTGCCTCGCGTAAGTACCGTTCCCCGTTATATACGGGCATCAGTATGGTTACCTTCGGATCTTTTATATCTTCTGCCATCCTTCAGGTATTAAATCTTTTGTATTGGCAGGACCGTCGTTGAACCATTTTGCAGGAGCAATTACCAGCTTACCGGGGTTTGGGTTGAGCCATGCGCCCCACCAGCTAAAGCTGCTATTTGCAATGATGTTATGCCTGCATAGACTCATAAGCTGCATATCTGCGTAACTGATTTTTCCGCAATTATGCTCAACATAGGTAGCAGGCGCATCAAAAACCATATTGTCCTTTACCCATGCCATATCATCGGAGAATATATACAAATGAACATCTTTTACTTTACCCTGTATGTACCTAAGCGCAGCGGTGTAATATTCTGTAGGGCAGGCGCCATGTACCTTACTGGTCTCTTCATGGTGTACATAATCTCCCCTTCGAATATGCATGCTTACAGCATTTTGTTTGATTATGCCGGAAGCAATATCTGCATTTTTACCTTCCAAAGGTTTTCTGAATTTGAAGTCTTCCCTTATCGTATCCTGAATGGGGAGAAAATATTTTTCAGTTTGCCAATATCCGATGAGTAAACTGTGTTTCGGCGATTTCAGTATGTCTTCGTTGAATTCAAAACATGGTTCATTTATGATGCGGTATGAAGAAAGAAAAGGCAAAATACGCCTTAATCTGTCGTTGGATGCAACCGAAAATTTGTTCAGGTCCGTTTTAGTGGCAATGGAAACACTCATAGAAAAAACATCCAGTTCGTATTTGCGTAAAGTATGATTATGGCTCTTATCATTTAAAAAGGACGTATCCACCTTCAATATAGTATTATGCAATAATGAAAGCCTTCTTCCCAATGCATATTGGAACATCTGGTTGCCCAGCCCGCCCATCAGTTTTACTATTATCATTTCTTATACACCAGTGTCATACCCGGTAATCCCATTTGGGTTGATATGATTTTATAATCACCTTGCTTTCCCTTAAAACAATCAACGATGGCCTTATATGGTCCAATATTATATTTTGATTCAGGCGACTGGTAAAAGGTATCATGCAATAATATCACCGGGTCTTTTACCTCGTTCACCACCATGGTCAGCTCCCGCAAAACCGATTCGTAGCTGTGGTCTCCATCTATCAGGAACAAAGTTTTTTTACTTGTACCCATTGATTTATATATTTCGAGTGATTTAAGTACGCCGTCTCCGCGGTGCAGGTGCACTTCTTTTATGTTTTTAACAAGCATTCCATGTTTTTCTTTAGGATGCTCGGTATGCAGGGCATCGGGCGGCAGGTCTACGGAATGAATGTTGCATGGGATATCAAATGCCTTTATGGTTTCATAAAACACACGCGCCGATTTGCCAACATGTGTTCCCCATTCAAAAATTACTTCGGGCTTAAAGTACACTACTGCCGATACCATAAGCATTAATTCATCAAGAGGAAAAGGGCGTGTGCCTACTTCGGGTATCAGGTTTGAAACCACAAAATCCGATATGACCCATTTATCTGTTTCCGGTTCCGAACAATTGCTATTCGGCTCACCCACGCGATATTTCTTTTTTGCTTTTTTAAATAATGGCATACTCATCAGTTATTATTTGTCAGCTTATGGTAAAGTTCCTCATATTGCTTTGCAATTATTTCCCATGTAAATCTGGTCTTCCAGGCGGTATAACCGTTTTCGCCCAATCGCTTTCTTTCTTCCTTATCGCGGTAAAGGGCGTTGAGCATTTTTACCGATTCCTTTATAACGGCATGGCTGTATCCTATTGCATCGAAGGTAGTAGGTAAAAGCATTCCGCCGTTGCACCAGCCAATTATTTCTTTCGAATTACCGACTTCGGTGGTCATAAACGGGAGCCGCGCTGCCATGCATTCAAATAATACGATAGGGGAACATTCAACATTAGAAGGAAACAGGAACAGGTCGGCTGCCTTATAAGCGGCTACGGTCTCCGCCCTGTTAAGGCCGGCGGTTATGATAATTTTTTTATTACTCCCTGCATTTATCAGTTTCCGCAGCCTGAATCTGTAGCTCTTATTCAGGGCTTGCAGGTAGTGGTCGTTATGAAAGCCTATAAGGAGCAGGGTTGCGTTTTTCAGTTCCGATTCCAAGAATATTTCAACCGCTTCCTTTTGCCCTTTTATGCCAGTATAGGAACCTACATGGAGTAAGAGGAAATCATCTGGTTTAATGCCAAGCTTCTGCCTTATATTCTGGGTAGATTCCGGCAAAAACTCCTCGGCTGCCGCTCCGTTTGGGATAAGGGAAGTTTGCGTTATCCCGTTTTCGCGTGCGAAGTTAATGTCTCGGTAATTGTCCGAAAGAAATATATTGGCGTCATATTCCTTCATCCATGTTTTCATCTTTACAAAGTAATCCCTGTATTCGGGCAGGTAGAGTCCCGAAAAGCCTGTAGGTACGAAAACCTTTTTTACCTTTAAGGAAGGAAGCAAGGGAAGAACCAGGTCTGTGGCCCACTGCTGGGCTGCAAAGTTTGTAATAACATCGGCTTTGGCATTCAGCACAAAGTTTTTGTAGTTGTCCTGTTCTCCGGTTATGCCGCGTACCATATTGCCATCCACGTCGAATTCGGAAATAAGCACACCGTTACGGTTTGTGTCTGTTCTTTCCTTACGTTTTCTGGTTGCCACCGTTACCTCGTGGCCGAACGCCGCAAGCCTTTCCGACAGCTGCCGCACTACCTCGGCCATTCCTCCGGTTTCAGGATAGTATGATTCAACGGTATGCAGTATCTTCATGCTTCCGCTATTTCAATTTTGCAATGAGGCCGCAGTAAGGGCTGTACAAGGCATTATTCGGCTTCCACTGCCTCATCCTCGCTTCCCTGTACCGTAGTTTCTCCCATAATTTTTTTCTCCATTCTTCTTCAGGCGCTTTATCAAACCAGTAATCGAACCCTTCAAAGTAATTGCAATAGATGATTTCGAACCCGAGGGGTTTCAGTATCTTTTCCCATTTATGGGGGCGCATGGATGGCAGATAATGCCGCTTCAGGTTTTCGTGGTCGAGCAGATAGTGAAGAACATGCTGCAGCAATCCGCGGAAGTTTGGTGTTTCAATTACAATATATCCCCCTTTTTTAACCAGTCCTGCCTGTATCTTTATTACCTCCTTCCAGTTTTTAAAATGCTCAATAAAGCCGAAGGAACAAACCACATCATATTTGTCAGCGGACTTAAACCTGAATATATCGGCCTGCGAAATGCTTCCCACCTTAAAATGCTGCCCCGAAAGCCATTCAGGCATGTCCTTTTCCACCCGGGGGGTAACATCAATCCCGTTCAGCTCATATCCGAGTTCACCGAATACCGATAAATAGTTTCCGGGGAAACAGCCTATCTCAAAGCAGGTTTTGCCGGTAACGGGCCGAAAGTGGTTTTCAATCCACAAACGTATCGTGTCGCTTTTTGATGTAAGGGCAAACTGGTGCAGCCGATACGCACTGTCCCAGTATTGCTGGCTTGCTAAGTTGTTTGCGTTGCTCAAAGGGTAATGGCTTGACAGGTTGCTTCCGGTACTATAATTACGTCATCGCGCCTGTAAGACGGCATATTTCTGTTCCCCGGCGAGAGTACTATGCAGTTCTCCAATAACATGAAATAGGATTCTGACGGCGACCTTTTTACGCCAATATCCACCCGCAGGTCGTTTGAATTGAACCGGCTGTTTTTAACCGTAAATTTTACCGCATTGCATTCCGGATTGCTCGAATCAAAATCATTGAACCTGTGGCTTTCGAGGGCAAATATCTTGGAGCCTTCGAGGGTGTAACATGCCAGGTCGCAGTGCCAGCCCGGAGCATATTTATGTTTCTCCCAGCTTACCGTTATTTCCACATCCGTTCCGGGTTCCCACTCGCCCGACGGGGCTAAAGGACGGGCATGAACCTCAAATCCCTTTTCTTTAAGCGCATAGTTCACACCGAAATAGTGCGGCAGAACATTTTCAACATTCCCCGCATGGGTTATCTTGCCTTTTTCCAGGAGGATTGCACGCTGGCATATTGTACGTATGGCTGTCAGGTTATGGCTTACAAACAGCACGGTTCTTCCCTCACCCGAAACCTCTTCCATTTTACCGAGGCATTTTTTCTGAAACGCCATATCGCCCACAGCAAGCACTTCGTCTATAATCAGTATATCGGGTTCCAGGTGGGCGGCAACGGCAAAGGCAAGCCGCACATACATGCCGCTGCTGTACCGCTTTACGGGGGTGTCGAGGAATTTTTCTATTTCGGAAAAGGATACTATTTCGTCGAACTTGGAATCTATCTCGCGCTTATTCATACCAAGTATGGAGCCGTTCAGGTAGATATTTTCCCTGCCCGTCAGTTCAGGATGAAAACCCGTGCCCACCTCCAGCAAACTCGCTATTGAGCCGTTGATGATGATGCGCCCGGTGGTAGGCTCGGTAATGCGGCTCAAAATTTTAAGCAGGGTAGATTTTCCGGCGCCATTTCGTCCGATAATGCCTATACGCTCGCCCTTGTTCACTTCAAACGATACATCCTTCAATGCCCAGAAATCTTCGTGTTTAGGCTGTTCCCTGAAGTGCTGCGGGCGTGCCACCAGCGATTTTGCCTTATTGGTTATTACCTCGCGCAATGCGGTATTCCGCTCTTTAGTCTGGTGGCTAATGATATACTTTTTCCCTATGTTTTCTATCCTAATTACAGGTTCCATTATATTACATCTGCAAATGAATACTCGGTTTTCCGGAAATACCATATTCCCAGAAAGACAAAGAAAAAGCTAATGCCAAGCGATATGAGAAAACCGGGAAGGTATATGTTGCTGTCGCTGCCGAAAACACACCACCTGAACCCGTCAATAACTCCTACCATAGGGTTTATGGAATACAGAAACTTGAAAATGGAGGGGTAGCTGCTCTGGTAAATAGACTGGCTGCTGTATGCAATTGGCGCCACATATACACCAAACTGCACTATGAAAGGCACTATGTAATTGAAATCTCTGTACTTAACATTCAGTGCTGCAATATACAGGCCTGCTCCCATTGCCACAAGTAAAGCCATAAGGAGAAATAACGGTAAAAGAACCAACTTCCAGTCGGGATAGAACCGGAATATGAACATGAAAACCACAAGAATGGCAAATGAGATAAGAAAATCCATCAGGCAGGCTACCACGCTGCTCAATGGCACGATAATGCGCGGGAAATAAACCTTTGTAAGTAAGTTGGCATTGCCTACAAGGGAACCGCTCGCACTGGTGAAGGTTGTGGCAAAAAACTGCCAGGGTAATGTTGCGGCACACACAAAGAGCGCCCTCGGAACACCGTTAGGTACCGGTATCTTAAAAAGAGCGCCGACAACTGTCATGATAACGATAGTTGTGAGCGGGCGTATGATGCTCCACAAAACGCCTATCGCCGTTTGCTTATACCTTACCAGTACATCGCGCCAGGCAAGAAAATAAAACAATCCCCGGTAGTTCCACACATCCTTCCAGTAATTCCTGTGCTTGGCTCCGGGTTCTATTATGATGCGCTTGCTCAATTCGTTTGCAGAAAAGGGTTAGGTAAAATTACAAAAAGAAAGTATATCTGCCCTTTTCATTATGTTCCTTGCATTCCCTTATCCGGGTAATACACTCACGTATTTTCCCTTTTACCGAAAAAGGAGGCAAATTGTTTATCCAATGAACAACTGCTTTGCATGAAATTAATGAATAGACCTCTTGCATAATTCATTTCCTTACCTCCATATTGTAAATACTGCAAATTAACTGCATTTTTAGCGCATGTCTTTTTCTTCTGTTTCTATACTTTTCTGCCATAATTCTGAATACCTTTATCTTCCCTGTCACATGCTCCACCAGAACTCTGCTTTTAGCAACCCGTTTGTTATATCGCATTTTTTTTTAGTTAATGGGTGCAATTTACTGCTCTTTTTGGGGAGTTGGATATTTTTATGAAACCTTCATATTCCTACCCATATATTGCATCAAGTCGAAGAACATAAAACCATACCCTGCATTTTTTCCCTTTGCATTACCACAAAGTCAGTTTAAAAGAAAATCCAAGGCTGCATCATCTCCTTTACTTTATAGAATAAACCAGCCTACTCGGCCATGGCTGCCGCATCGGCATTCAGTCCCTGTTTACCGAGGATATGCGTTACCCTCCACCCGTAAAAGGCAAGGTAAGCAAAGCAAAACAAGGGTACAATGTACGAATAGTGGGCTCCCAGTTTGGGGAATATATCCATACCGAAGAGCGGAACGCCGTCTACCAGACGCCCCTGTATGAGCGGTATTACGGCGCCACCCAATATCATCATAATAAGCAGCGAGGAGCCCTGGTTGGTAAATTTGCCCAGCCCGGCGGTGGCAAGGGTGAATATGCAGGGCCACATAACGGAGCAGAACAAGCCAGCGCTTACAAAGGCGAACAGTGCAAGGTTACCCGTAGTAAGCAAGCCAAGCGAAATAAGGCAAATAGCAATGGCGCTGAACAGCAAAAGCGTTCTGGCAGGCTTTTCTTTGCCCAGGTAAAAGGCAACTATGGCAAGGAGCAGAAAGGGTATGTACCACACATAATCGCTGATATCGCTGCCGCGGATAAGGTTTATGCAACAGATAACGGCAAAGCCGGCCAACGGAACAAGCACCATCATTACCCTTCTTCTACCCTCGGTAAGGTTGAATACCTTGATGGATCCGCGCCACCTGCCAATCATCAGCCCGCCCCAATAGAGCGACACAAAGGTAGATATCTGGCTTCCGGGAATATCCTTAATCTCCTTCAGTTTAAGCAATACATTCAGGTTGCTGCCCATGGTAACCTCTACCCCTACGTAAAAGAATATGGCAACCATGCCCAGTACGAGCTGTGGATAGCGCAAGGCCCCGAGGCTTCTTTCGGTATGTTCCTCGCGGGTAACGGGCGGTAGTTTGGAAAGTGAGAGAACTATAACGGAAAGCATAAGCATACCGCACAGTACAAGTGATGGCATTTTAATTGAATCTACCGTCGCCTGCACTGCGGCAGAGTTCTTTATCTGCCCGTACAGGGCAAGGCTAAGCAGCACCGGCCCTATGGTTGTTCCGAACGAATTGCCCCCTCCTGTAAGATTAAGCCTGTGCGAGCCGGTTGACGGATCGCCGAGGGCAATAACATAGGGGTTGGCAACAATCTGCTGCAAGGTAAAACCCAAGCCTACTATAAAAAGCGAAGTAAGCAAAAGAGGATAGGAGTTAAGGTTGGCGGCAGGAATAAAGCACAAGGCCCCGGTTGCGGATATAAGCAAACCGGCAATGAGCCCCTTTTTATAACCTATGCGGTTAAGTATATCGCCTTTTACCGTTGTAACAATAAAATAAATGAGAGATCCCGTGAAATAAGAGATATAGAAGGCGAACTCTACCAGTTGGGCGCGGTACTGTTTCAGGTGGAATATATCTTTAAAATGGGAGGTAAGTATGTCGTTGGAGGCCGCTACAAAACCCCAGAAGAAGTATATGATTATAAGAACGGCGAGGGCTGAATTACGGGACTTGTTCATGAAGCAATATGCAGATTTGCGCGGTTTAAAAGTAAACAAAATAGCGTAGTGGCTTCAACTGGAGGC
>JABEUT010000004.1 GCA_013044305.1 Bacteroidia bacterium | reverse complement strand
TTTTGCAGAGATAGCCGGGCAGCTATCTCGAAAAATTCAACGCAGTTGGAGCCAAAAAGACACATAAGAATGAAATTAAATAAATTTTAAACAGTTTCTAATTTCAGGGAGATTATTTTGCAACTCTTGCAAAATCAAACTGATGTTCATTTTGCACTATCTTTGCACCTTTGTCGAAAACGGCTAACGGTATTTAAGATACAATGGAATACGACCCGGTTAAAATTAAACTCGGACTGTTCTTCAACAGGTCAAAAACACTGCGGAAGCTGTTCTATGCACTGCTCGATATGCTGCTGCTGCGTACCTGGCATATTCACAGGGAATTGAAAAAATGGGCAAAAGAAGCCCCCGCCGATGCGTCGGTGCTTGATGCTGGTTCCGGTTTCGGGCAGTACTCGTATTATATGGCACGCAGGCATCGCGGCTGGCAAATCCTCGGAGTGGACGTAAAAGACGAGCAGGTGGCAGACTGCAATAAATTCTTTACCGAAACAGGCAGAAACAATGCGCGGTTTGAAGTGGCCGATTTGGTTAACTTTTCAATGCCCGAAAAGTTCAACCTGGCCCTGTCTGTGGATGTGATGGAACACATTCTGGAAGACGTGGAAGTATTTAAAAATATTCACGCTGCGCTGCGCAAAAATGGCATGCTGCTTATTTCAACACCTTCGGACCAGGGCGGCTCGGATGCAGGGCAGGGCGGCGAGTCGTTCATAGGAGAACACGTACGGAACGGATATAACATAAAGGAAATTGAGGATAAATTAAAAACTGCAGGCTTCACAAAGGTTGAGGCAAAGTACTCCTACGGCACACCGGGGCATATCTCCTGGATTTTGTCAATGAAGCTGCCTATGCAACTGCTTTCTTTCAGCAAGGCATTCATTATTCTTCTGCCATTTTACTACCTTATTACTTTCCCATTCTGTCTTATGCTTAATCAGGCGGACACATACGGTAACCATAAAACCGGAACGGGTTTGATTGTAAAGGCGTATAAGGCATAACCGGGCATTAATTGTAAGCAGGCTTTCATCCGTCACAGATAACTAATTGCTCATTCATAAATTTTTTTTTGAACCTCCCTCTTTTCATAGCGCGTCGCTACCTCATCTCCAAAAAGTCGCATAACGCCATAAACATTATCTCGGGCGTGGCGCTGGGAGGAATAGCCATCGGAACCATGGCGCTCATCGTGGTGCTATCCTCCTTTAACGGCCTTTCGGGTCTTATTAAATCGCTTTACAATTCATTCGACGCCGATATTACCATTTCAGCCCAAAGAGGTAAAACCTTTCAGCCCATTGGCGCGCAATTCGACAGCATCCGCCACCTTAAAGGCATAAGGTATTTCAATGAGGTGATGCAGGATAAGGCAATGCTTATTTATAACGACAGGCAATCGGGCGCCATACTGAAAGGCGTAGGCGATGACTTTGAGCCAATGATGCATTTCGACACTATGGTGCACGACGGTAGTTTTATACTGGAACGGAACGGTCAGGATTATGGCATATTCGGAATGGGCGTAGCCCACAGAATAGGGGTGGGGCTTTCCAACGCCGACTATTATTCCGTTACCTGTTATGCGCCCAAACGGGGGCTTTTTGCAACTCCCAACCCTGCCGATGCCATTACGGAAAAGCATCTGTTTCCGGCCGGCACCTTCTCCATCAACGACGATTTCGACTCCCACTACGTCATCGTGTCGCTCAACTTTGCCCGGTCGCTGTTCGATTACCATGACAGCTCCGTTACCTCGGTGGAGATCGGGCTCTCCAAAAATGCCGATGCCGGCGCAATAAAAAGTCAGATAAGGAAAATACTGGGCGGTGGCTATTCGGTTAAAGACAGGTATGAGCAGAATGAACTGATATTTAAAACGCTTAAATCGGAAAAATTATGGACATTCATCATTCTTGTATTTATCCTCATCATAGCCACATTCAATATAGTAGGCTCACTTTCCATGCTTATGCTCGATAAGGAGAAGGACGTGGATACCCTGCTGAAGATGGGTGCAGAATTGTCGCTGGTGCGAAAGATATTTTTGTACGAAGGAGCCCTTATCACCGTGATCGGAGCCTGCACCGGCATATTGCTCGGCACGGTCATCTGCCTTGTTCAAATTTATTTTAAGATTGTACCCATCGGTCAGGGTTTTATTATAGACTCCTATCCTGTTAAGCTTGAAGCTGCTGATTACCTTTATGTGTTAGCGGCAACCATTATTATTGGTATCGTTTCCTCGTGGTATCCCGTGCGTGCCTTTGCCGCACAACGACTGATGAAAGATGGGAAACAGGCCTGAAAGGTTTTGCACAGTCAGCCGTGTATAAAATTGACCCTTTGCAGTTGCAGGCAGCCGCACCAATCCCTATTTTTGAAAGATTAGGCATTCATCATCCATGGCAAAACACCAGGCAAACAAATTAAAGGAAGACTTGAACGGACTGCCGCCGCAGGAAGTTCCCGCAAAGGAAGAAACGGTCAGGGGCAAGGCGAAAGCAGGAAAAAAGCAGAACAAACCACCACGCGCCCTTCAGCTTCTTAAAGAAAAATTGCAACGGTGGAAGGTTATCCAGCTTACCGGGCTTTTCTTTATTGTTACGGCGGGCTGCATGATTATTGCATTTACTTCGTACCTGTTCACATGGCAGCAGGATTACGATAAGGTGAGCGGCTCCTTAATATCTATTCTTTCCCCAACGGTAAAAACCACCAATGCGCTTGGCAACTTCGGGGCTATGCTCTCCAACTACTTTATCGGGCGCTGGTTTGGTGTTGCGTCTTACGGCTTTGTTTTATTGTTCCTCGTCTGGGGGGTAAGAATGTTCACCGGTATCTCCCTGCTGCATCAGGGCAAAACCTTCCGCATCTCCGTCTTCATTATCCTGTGGACATCGCTCACCCTGGGCTTCATCTTCCATTCATCGCACTTTTTTTTAGGCGGGGGAATCGGTTATTATACCTCCGCCTGGCTCCAGAACTTTGCCGGTAAGGCCGGAACCATCGCCCTCATCGCTTTTACCGGAATCACCTTCCTGATCATCAACAACCTCGTAAGGATTCCCGACTTGCGAACAAAACAAAAAACAGATGAAAATCCTGAAATTGAAAAACAACAGACTGAAACTGAAAAGAACCTGGAGGAAAAACCGGAAACACTCAAAAATGAAATTAAAGAAGTAATACCACCCTCGGCCATTGAATTTTCGGTAGAGGAGAACAAAGAATTAACACCGCCGGTTAGCCCCGGACAGGTGGAGTTCTCCATTGAAAAAGCCCCAGAATTGAAGCAGGAAGAGTCCATCGCCGAAATCATGCCGGAGCCCGAAGAAAAAAAAGCTGTCTCTTCGCCATACGATCCTACGCTCGACCTGTCGGGTTACAAATACCCTCCGCTGGAACTCCTGCACGAGCACGGAAAAGATGAAGTAAGCATTACCCCGGAGGAGCTGACCGCCAACCGCGATAGAATTATTAAAACCCTTTCGGACTACGGCATCAACCTGAAAAAGATAATAGCCACGCCCGGGCCCACCGTTACACTCTATGAAATAATTCCGCAGGACGGCACGCGGATTTCCAAGATAAAGAACCTGGAAGACGATATTGCCTTGAGTCTTTCTGCCCTCGGAATACGCATTATTGCGCCAATGCCGGGCAAGGGAACGGTAGGCATTGAAGTGCCCAACAGCAATCCCGCCGTTGTATCCATGCGCTCCATCCTCGATTCGGAGCAGTTCCAAAAAAGCAATATGGAATTGCCCATAGGCCTTGGAAAAACCATTTCCGACCAGCCTTTTGTAATAGATCTTACCAGGATGCCTCACCTGCTAATGGCGGGAGCTACCGGACAGGGGAAATCGGTGGGGCTGAATACGGTGCTCGTTTCGCTTCTTTACAAAAAGCACCCCTCGCAGGTCAAGTTTGTGCTTATTGACCCAAAAAAGGTAGAACTAACACTCTTTAATAAGATAGAACGGCACTTCCTTGCCAAACTGCCCGATGCCGCCGAAGCCATCATCACCGACACGCAAAAGGTGATTCATACCCTCAACTCCCTGTGTATTGAAATGAACCAGAGGTACGACCTGCTGAAAGATGCCCAGGTTAGGAACATTAAAGAATATAACGACAAGTTCATAGCCCGCAGGCTGAATCCGGAAAAAGGGCACAAGTTCCTGCCCTACATTGTTTTGATTATTGATGAGTTTGCCGACCTGATAATGACCGCGGGCAAAGAGGTGGAAACCCCCATAGCAAGGCTTGCACAACTGGCCCGCGCCATCGGCATTCATCTCATTATAGCAACACAGCGCCCGTCGGTAAACATTATTACCGGCACCATTAAAGCCAACTTCCCGGCTCGGCTTGCCTTTCGTGTTATTTCAAAAATCGACTCCCGCACCATCCTCGATTCCGGCGGGGCCGACCAGCTCATAGGGCGTGGCGATATGCTGCTGGCTACAGGCAGCGACCTGGTGCGGCTGCAATGCGCCTTTGTAACCACAGGCGAGGTAGAGGAGATTACAGAATATATAGGCTCGCAGCAAGGGTACCCCGACGCTTTCCACCTGCCGGAGTATGTGGAAGAGGGTTCGGGCGAAGGCGAAAGCCTCGACCCGGGTGAGCGCGATTCGCTTTTCGAAGAATCGGCAAGGATAGTGGTGGAGTCGCAGCAGGGATCGGCTTCTTTATTGCAGCGCAAGCTTAAAATAGGATACAACAGGGCAGGCCGTATCATAGATCAGCTTCAGGCGGCCGGTATCATCGGCCCCTTCGAGGGGAGCAAGGCTAGGGATGTGCTCATTAGGGATTCCCTTTCGCTGGAAGAGAAATTAAAAGCATAGTTACCCTGCTGCAAGCAATTGCCTGACCGGCTACGGCTGGTTATGAAAGGGCAGGTTTACGCACGGGGATTCAATAACCGGCAGAAGCCAAAAGGTTTCAGGAAGCGTGAAGGGTGTTCTTCTTGGCGAGCAGTTCCTCTTTGGTTTCCTTGTTCAGCTCGTCGGGAATGCAGCAGTCAACAGGGCACACCGATGCGCATTGAGGCTCGTCGTGGAATCCTGTACATTCGGTGCATTTATCGGCTACAATATAGTATACGTCAGTGGCTACTGGTGGCTGCGCAGCGTCGGCATCCACATCCATGCCGCTCTTCGAATGGAATTGTCCTTTTACGGTTGTGCCGTCGGAAAAGCGCCATTCGTTGCCTCCTTCATAAATAGCGTTATTAGGGCATTCGGGTTCACATGCCCCGCAATTGATACATTCGTCTGTAATCTTGATTGCCATAGTTTGGTAGTTTTTATGCCCTGCAAATGTAATTTAAAATTGAAGAAATAATAATGATAAATGAGAATTTCTTTAAAATAATGTTTATACCCTGCCTTAGAATAGGAGCAGCGGGCGTGCAACACCTAACCGCCTGCATATAAAACAGCGATGGCGGCTGGGCTTTAATTCAGTCTGGCCATGAGCACAAAGAGCCTTGCAAACTTGCCCGACAGCTCCGCCTCGCTCCACAGCGTGTTGTTGCCAATCATGGCAAAACAAAGCATCTTTCCGTTGTGGGCGCGCACATAGCCGGCGTATGCCTTTACCCTTGCCATGGTTCCGCTTTTGGCATGCAGGTTGCCGTCGGCTTCGGTTCCGTCGGCCAGCTTGCGTATGGTACCTGATTCTCCCGCCACGGGCAGAGACTTGTAAAAGGCCGGAAATATGGCGCTGTCCTGTGCGTATTCCCTTAGCATGCCTACAATCTGGTGTGTGGTAATGGTATTCATACGTGCCAGTCCGCAGCCGTCAGCCATGCACAGTCCACGGAGGTCAAGCCCTTTTGTTTTCCAAAAATGGTATATAATATCAATACCGCCTATGTCGCTGCCAAAGCCGTTCAGCTTCCAGGCAAGTCCGCGGAGAATGCTTTCGGCGTAAAAGTTTTGCGAAACCTGGTTGGTATGGTAAACCAGCTCGGCAAGGGTGGGAGAGTGGTCTTCGAGTATGAGTTTTCTTGAGTCTTTTTTGCCCTTCTTCAGAGGCAGGCTGTCCAGGTATTCGTTTGGTGAAATGGTTAACTGGTTGAGTCGCAGCTGCCGCAGGGTGGTAGGGGTATCACGTACTCCAATACCGTTTTTACAAAGCTCCGATTTCAGGCTTTCGGCGCAAAACAAGGCCGGATCTGGAATGGCGCTTTTGCCCACCATCGCGGCAGATACTTCGCCCATTGCGGTTCTCTCGAACTGAAATGGGGCGCCGACCACAAATACATAGGATTTTGGCACAGAGGGGTTATGGATGATTTCGTTGTATAGTTTTAATCCCGGTATGGCAGGGTTTAGCTTTAAGCTGGTGCCATGTTTGTCGGGTGTTACCAGCATGTCGAAGATATTTTCATGTATGTTTAGTCCGCCGGGGCCTGTTCCATAGTCGCACTGCATATCCTCCCAGGTCCAGCACTGGGGTACGGGGTTGCTTTCATACGATTGTCCGTCGGCTATTATGTTTCCGGCTATGCTGTCTATGCCCATTTTTTTTATTGCGCCTGCCCATTCCTTCATCACATCGTTTACACTGCTGCCGAACACTTCAGAGCCGAGAGATGGGTCGCCTTCTCCTTTTATATAGATGTTCCCTTTGAGTATTTTAATTTTTTCTCCTTTTTGGTTCACGGTTGCGGAGTCAATGGTTCCGTTGTATTGGAGCAGGGTTGAAAAGCGGAAATCGGGCCCCAGCAGGGTCAGGGCGGTTCCAGTGGTTACAATCTTCATTACCGATGCCGGCGACAGTCCCTGGTCAATGTTCACCGAGCAGATGGCTTTGCCGCTGTTCAGTTCTGTGAGGTAAAAGCTCCAGCTTCCGCCGAAGAGCTGCCCGGCTGTATTGAGGGAGTCCACATAACTGTTCAATAAGCCCAGCGCCGAGGTATCATGAACGGGATTTACTTTCACCGGAGGCACCTCTTTGCTTTCCGCGGTTTTTGCCTGAACGGTTGCAGGGTTTGTTCCCGACTTCAGGAGCAGGATGAGTATCACTAGGGCTGCTCCAAGCGGGAGCACTATGAAGGCTGCAACATGCTTTACGTGCAGCTTTTTATTGAGTAAGTGTTTCACCCGTCTGACTAAGGCATTTTCACAAACTCAACCCTTCTGTTGTTTGCCCTGCCTTCCGGCGTGTCGTTGGAGCTTATGGGGTTATTGGCGCCGGATCCTTTGGTAGTCAGCCGTGAGGCATCTATACCCATACTCACAAGTTGCGTTTTTACAGCGTCGGCCCTTTGCTGTGAAAGGGTAAGGTTGTGCTGTGCATCCCCGGTATTATCGGTATAGCCGTCCACTTCAAATTTAAGTTCCGGATTGTTATCCATAATATTTTTAATCATGTTCAGCGTGCCCATGCTCTCGGGCAGAATGGTGGCTTTATCCACATCAAAACGAATACCGTGGGTAACGATCTTGGAGCCTGTAAATTTCTTATTTACAATATTCATGCTTCCCCCTGAAGCAATGCGTACATTTTTAAAAATTACAGGTTTGTCAAGTGAGCCTATGCCTCCGAATTGAATACTCTTGGGCGTTAAATTGGCATCAGGAATCACCATTACTCGGTATTGATCAACATAACATTTGAGTTCATTATCTTTAAAAATAACAGCTACATGATGCCAGGTATTTGAAAAGTTATCGGTGTTGCCCGGAAAATCTCCGCTAAAATCTTTTGGGAAGTTATCGGTGCTTACCCTTCCTAAATTGTTAAATTCAATGGCGGGGTCGTTGACCTGGGCCGCCTTTGGAAATACGACAGAGGTGCCGAATGCCCACGGTTTTACAAAATAATCAAATTCCACGGTAAAAGTATGGGAAAGATAAGAGGCGTTTTTCATTCTCGGGCTTACCAAAGCCCAGTTGCCCTGTGTTAAGCAAAATGCTTCATTATCGCCAACCTTATTGAGTATTCCTTGTCCGTCATCCAGGTTCCAGTGCGAAGGGAACTCGCCGTCCTGATCCCCTGAAAAATTATCGGCGAATATGATGGTGTCGCCGGGTACGAAATCATAATTGGCGTAGGTCTTAAAATCACCGGAGGTACCGGAAACGGATTTGGCTGAACTGTTGTTGGCATTGCCGTTATTATTATTGGTGCTGCCGCTGGTACTGCTCTGCGGCTTATTCTTTGTGCTGTCGGTTTTGCCGTCCATTGCTTTGTCCACATCGTTGGCGGCTTTGTCGCTCACCTTGTCGCTCACATTGTTGCTTACCTTGTCTTCGGTTTCATCTTTTACCTTATTAAAGAACCCGCCGAATTGGGCATGGCAGACGGCTGCGAGATTCATCGTAATGAATAATAGCGTTAACTTTTTCATAATGATATGAATTGAAGGATTCAAATTTATGAATATTTATCGGGAATCGGTACTGATGGTTATCAAGTTGTGTTATTTTTTATTCATGCTTGCCGCACTCGCCCGATAACTGTTGGGATGTATAGTAAACTCCGTTTTGTACCTTCCTGCCCGGTTTACTGCACACTCCCGTAAGCTATCGGGATTTGCTCCTACCGGAAAAAGCAGGTATTATCACCTTAACGGGTACGAGGGTAGCCCGATACACCTTACCTGATGATTTTTTTATTCATACGTAAACATCAAATTTACGAAATGTTGAGGTAATGAGCGGCTCTTAACAGCGAGAAAGGAATACCTCATTGCTTTATTTCGTTACCGGATTCAACTTAGTAGAATTTATCTTACTTACAGTGTATCCTGTTTAGTAATATTCTTGATTTCAGAAAACGGATTTGAAATCCTTTTTTTATTCAAAAAACAGTGATAAAAGATTTGTCCCACAAAATAATATCCCTCTACAGAATCTTCTGGTGCGCAAGAATATATCAGAGCAATCATTTTATTATCAAACTTGGCATAAATCCCATTTTGAGATAAAAATTTATTTCATCTTAAAAAACCACCTGCTTTGCAGGTGGTAATGTTCTGATGGCTTTGCCTTATCTTTGTGGGCATGAGC
>JABEUT010000067.1 GCA_013044305.1 Bacteroidia bacterium | reverse complement strand
TTGCCGTGCTCCGCGGTAAGCCTGTGTACGCTTTTCAGGTAAAAAGGGTGGGTATCCGAAAAGTAATCGGTGGATCGGTGCATCACTATCCCCTGCGCTATGGCATACGGGTAAGCCTTGTACCGGCTTCCTTTTACCTGGTCGGCAATAAAATTACCTATGGTAAGCTCTTTATGCCCTGCCGCAAGAAACAGGTGTGCCAGGTAGTTCATATAAGAGGAGTAAGCGCATCAAAACGCATCAGAAATGATTTATGAACGGCCATTTGTGTATTAGCCCGGGCCTGATGGGGCAAACTTTTTACCTCCTTAATTAAGCGATGGGTTTTCAGGAAATTCGGATACCATGGAATATCTGCCTCCCATGGCGCGCAGCACCTCTTTCCAAAGGCTCTTGTGTTCCATATCTCCGAACAGGTATTCCTCCTGCAAGGGCGCCACTATCCACGAGTTTTCTTTCAGTTCGCGGGTAAGCTGGTTGGCTTCCCATCCCGAATAACCGGCAAAGAACCGCACCTGTGATGGCTTTACGTGGTTGGACTTGATCATGGATTTAAGCATTTCAAAATCTCCGCCGCTGTATATTCCCGGTATGATTTCGGTGCTGCCCGTAAGCTTTTTGCCGAGTGTATGCAGGTAAAACAACTGGTCGGAGCATACGGGGCCTCCGTAATACAACATGCTGGTAAAATCGGGAAAATCCTCGAGGGCCTGTGCGGGGCTGATGTTCAGCCGGCGGCCGATTATAAAGCCCATGCATCCCTTTGCGCCAAATTCGGTAAGGAAAATGACAGAGCGTCCGAACTCTGGGCTGTCCATAAAAGGCTCGGCCAGCAGCAGCATCCCTTTGGCAGGTTTGAGCTGCTTCGAAAATATGGATGAAAAATCGCTAAAATTTGCTTTCATTCCGGCTTATGCTTCGCTTATATGCTTTCCTTCAGTTTCAACATCTCCAGGGCGGCCGAGGCGGCTTCCGTTCCTTTGTTTCCGGCTTTGCCGCCGCTTCTTTCCAAGGCCTGCCTTACGGTGTTTGTAGTTAAAACGCCAAATATAACGGGAATATTGTATTTCAGGTTCAGTTTCATGATGCCCATGGATACCGCCTGCGCTATGAAATCGAAATGAGGTGTTTCGCCCCTGATGATGCAGCCGAGGCAGATGACCGCACCGGGGGCGTGTTTATGAATGAGCCAGGAGGCTGCGGCAGGTATTTCAAAGCTGCCCGGCACCTTTCTTATTATTACCGATGATGAGGTAAAGCCGCTTTCTTTGAGCGTTTCCAGGGCGCCGGCAAGCAGTTTATCCGTAACATCGCTGTGCCACCCTGCCGTTACTATTCCTATGGTGCAGCCTGCTGTGTTTGCTGCTGTGGCTGCCTTCGGACTGTTTTTCGCGGAGCGGCGATATGCCATTTTCTTTAAGGATCAGTTAGCCAGTGTACCGCTTTTTTCTTTTGCGCGATAAAGATACTTATCTATGTCCTGCGCTTCCTGCGAGGTATGGTATTCTGTTTTTATCCTTTCGTACAGCTCGGCGGCGCGGGTGTAATTGCCCGTTTCTTCGCATACGAGGGCGGCTTTTTTCAGGTAGATGGGGGCGGTAAGGGTGTTGTTGCTTCTCTTCACCGCTTCAAGGTAATCCTGCAATGCCTGATCCTTATTGCCCAACTGCAGTTCGGCGTCGCCCATAACACCGGCGGCATTTGGGCTCACCAGCACATCGCCGCCATTAAACTTGCTAAGGTAATCTATCGCCTTGCGGTAATCCTTTTTGTCGTAGTAGCACAGGCCCAGATAATAGTTGGCCAAGCGACCGGCGGGGCTCCAGCTGTATTCATCCGCAATGGCCTCAAATCCGGGCGAAGAGGCATCGCCGCGAATGGCTTTGTTTATTGAATCCTGACTGAAATACATCTGTGCGTGGTATATCTGGTCTTCGGCTTCCTGTTCCTGGCTTGGCAGGTACCAGTAGTAAATTCCCGCAAAGGCGAGTATGATTGCCGCAATTACGGATGACACGATAATGATCGGCTTTTTATGCCCTTCGTAATAATTCTCCAGGTTGCTTAGGCGCTCCTCCACGCCAAGTACAATATCATCTGTTTTTTTGGATGCCATGAATGCTTTTATAAATGATTCCAGATTTTGCTTGAATGCTTTCCTTTTTTTGAAGGAAGGGCAAAAATAAGATTTATTTTGTTGCAGCGGTGCAGGTCATTACATTATCCTCCGGCGACAGGTCTATCAGCTTGTCGTAAGGGTCAATGCCCGCTTCGTAAGGCTGCTCTTTTATTGTTATATCGAATTCTGCTTTGGCCGAGGTAATGTGCTTCTTTGCCATATAGAGCGGGCGCATCTCCCCTTTTTCGGGTTTAGCAAATACGCCTATGTCTATCCAGTCGTTTAGGTTCACTTCCTTCTGGTTGCCGCTGCTGTCTGCCTTCAGTTTATGCGCTTCCACGGCCAGATGCACCGTATAGGTTCCGTTGGCTTCTTTTTTCCAGCTTGCCTCCTTTGTGCTGTTGTTGAATACGGTAATGGTGGTAAACATATCGGTGAGTATGTACTTCATGCTGTCGGGTACCGCCCTGTTCACGTAATCGAGCCATTGCAGGGTAGTGGTGTAGGGCGGCTCCTGAAATTTCACCTTGCTTATATACCTGCTTAAAGCGCTGTCGAGGTTGTATTCGCCTATATAATCCTGCAAGGCATACATTATCACGCTTCCCTTACGGTAGTGTATATAGCCCTGGTCTTCGACGCGGTACAGGGGCACTTCTTTTTCGCGTTCCACGCTTCTGCCGCGCAGGTACTGATCCATTTCGTAGCGCAGGAATTTTTTCATCCTGTCGGGCCCGAACTTATGTTTCATAACCATTCCCGCCGAGTACTGCGCCATTGTTTCGTCGAGCATGGTGGCTCCCTGAACATTGGCTCCTATCACCTGATGCGCCCACCACTGATGCCCAAGCTCGTGAGCCGTTACATAATACGGGTAATCTACGTCTGAAGGGGCGCCGTCATCCACCCTGGCGATAAAGCCTATGTTTTCGGAAAAGGGTATGGTGTTGGCAAACGACTGGGCGAAGGCGGCGTAGGGAAACTCCAAAATCTTAACCTCGCCGAACTGGTATGGGCCGAAGTTTTTGGTATAATAGGACAATCCGTCTTTAAGAGCCGACATCATGCGCTCCAAATTGTACTCATGGCCTTTTGTATAATAAATGGCGAGCTTTATGTTGTTCCAGGTATCGCGCATCACATCGTATTTTGCCGATACAAAGGGAACGAAGTATAAAATCCTGCTGCCCGATACATAATGGAAGTAGTTGCGGCCGCCTTCACTCCATTTTTTAACAAGGTTGCCTGATGTTAAGGCCGTTTGGTCGCCGCTGGTGCTCAAGGTGGCATCGTAGCGTATCCAGTCGGCATCGTTCGATATCATACTGTTTCTCATGGCAGCGGTATCGTATAGCGATGCAAAAGGCTCTTTGTAAGGCAGTCCGAACTTTTTGCGCTCTATGTTGTCGCCCAGTTCGGCTACCGGCTGGTAGCCTATGGCGGGCAGCAAGCCGCTGTTGGTGAATGTTCCGTTGTACACCACACCGCCGCCGCGGGCCGTGTTGGCGAATCCCTTATTTGCGTATTCGAGGTTCATGTGCATAAGTATGGAATCGTGCGGCATAAGCGGTTTGTCGAGCCTGTAGATGTAGTAATCGTTAAGGCTGTCGGATAGTACCAGCCGGCCCGATGAGGCCCCGCCTGCAAAGGCCGCTTCATTTGCGCCAAATAATATGATGTGCCTGCGCGCCTGCGAGGGCATTACCAGGTGAATGGAATCAACAGGCCTGTTTGTTTTATTCAAAAGAACATAGTACCCGTTAAAATCTATTTTGCGCCGGTAGGGGTAAATGTTCGTGTTAACGGTAAGGGCAACAATGCGCGGCTGGGGCGCATGCTCGTATTTCTTGTATTTCTTTTCATAATCCGCCGTTTGCTTCTCGTCTTCATAACTTGTGGTGTAATGATTCAGCACGTGGGTATTGTAGTAAATGTAACTTCCGGACGCGACAAACAAGGCCAGGGCGCAGAAAAAGGCAACCCTTGAAATGCCGGTAAAGCGCCGCCCTGCTGTTTTCAGCCTCTCGCGGAAACCACCTACTGTGCCGCGCACCCAAAAAAGGTTGGTAAGCACGGCAAGCATTACCGCAAAACAGGCCCAGTAAAACTTGAACCATAGGAAACCTGTCCAGAAATGACCGTAGCCGTTCATTGCCGAATAAGGCATGCCGGGGTCGGAGGAGTAGTTGTACAGGTTATCGTTCCAGCCAAGCGAGTTCATAATGAAAATATTGAACAGGTAGTATGCAATGATGACAAAAAAGCCTATGAATTTATTGTTCACAAGGGTTTGGATGAACAATACAAACACCGCCATCAGCACCAGATCAATAAAATTGACCCCGAACAGACTTTTCAGGTAAACCGGAATTTCAAAATGGTAATATCCGTAAAAAATCTGAATAATGATTCCGCAAAACATGACCATAAAAAGCAAAAGGCCCACAATACTGCTTAGGGCTATCAGCTTTGAAGTATAGCCCACCCAGCCGGGCACAGGCATTGCATCGTAAATCTGGTTTAGCTTCAGCTCGCGCTCCTTCCAGATCATTTCGCCCGAATAAAAAATGATGATGATGATAAGGAATATGGAGAAAACGCCTGCCAGGCCGCTTGCCATTTGCCCTGTTACCGGATAGGTGTTGGTGTCGTAAATTTTGCCGAACTGCACCCCCGAAACAAACATGAACACCATGCCGGCAAATACTATGGCCAGAAAGTAAGGGCTGCGGATAATGTTCATGGTCTCCACAAACGCCCCGTTGAGCATCCTGTACCAGTTTCCTTTCAAAGAATAATCGGGGTGTGGCGTTACCGCCGATGGCACATAGGCGCCGCCCTTGTCGGCGCCGGAAAGGTTTTTCCTGCCCCTGCCCCATTCGGAGCTGAACTGGTCGAAGCTGAACCTTTTGAACACTACCGCGAACAGAACAAAGCCCACGCCCAGCCAAATGAGCCTGTTATATACCAATACCCCTGTAAATGGTATCAGGCTGCTGTTCTTTTGGGCTACCGTCCAGTATCGTGTTACATAGCTGATGGCATTGCCTCCGAGCGGATTCAGCAGCGCCGCCACATATTCATTGCTTATGGTTTTTACGAGCTGCGCCGCTATGTTCAGGAATATAAGCAGCAGGATGCTTGCGATATACACGGGCAGCATCCTGCGCGTAAGCGTGGCAAGCATAAAGAAAATCATTCCAATAAAAACGAGGTTGGGGATGATGAGGGTCAGGTAGGGTTTTACGTAATAATATTGATGGAACGGCCCTATCATGTCGGCATTCAGGAAAGGCATGGCGCTGCCCAGCATCAGGCCGAAAGCTATACCGGTAAGGGCAAACATAGCCGCCACACAGGAGCCAAGAAACCGCCCTCCCAGATACGCCCACTTTGATATGGGCTTGGTAAAGAAAAGCGCATGGCTGCTGTATTCAAAGTCGCGGTACACGGGGTTGGCCACCATGGCCGCAATAATGATAATGCCGAGGTAATTGAGCGAAAAAGTGAACAGGGCAACGGAATACGGCGAGTTGCTGAACACCTTGCCTCCGCTTCCGCCCAGAGATATGTTCACGCTGTCGAAGGCGCCGCCTGCCATAATGGCAATGAGGTAGGCGAATGCAAGAAACAGGCCGAAGTATATATAGGTGGCGGGCCTTTTGAACCTGTAAGCCAGTTCAAACCGGAATATATTATAAAACATCATATAGCCGCTTTCTTAAGGTGTTCGGATATGGCATGGAAGTACACATCTTTCAGGTCGGGCACAGACTGCTCAAATCCTTCGCCCGGCTTCCCGCTGTTAGATACATGGATGAGGGTTCTGCCGGCAAAAAGACGCGAGAAAATAACATTGTGCTTTTCCTGGTACTCCTTTAACTCATGCTTGTCTATTATCTTTTGCCATATCAAACCTTTTACCGATTCGATAGACTTGGCCGGGTCGCCCGTGAGCAGCAGGTTGCCCTTGTATATGATGGCCATATTGCGGCACAAATCGCTTACATCCTCCACAATGTGCGTGGATAGAATAACCACTACGTTTTCGCCTATTTCCGAGAGCAGGTTCAGAAAACGGTTGCGCTCGGCAGGGTCGAGGCCCGCCGTAGGCTCGTCCACTATAATCAGCTTGGGGTTGCCTATGAGCGCCTGTGCTATACCGAACCTCTGCTTCATTCCGCCCGAAAAGGTACCGAGGTTCCTTTTGCGGGCATCATATAGGTTTGTCTGCTGCAGCAGGCTCTTTACCGTTTCCTTCCTTTCCTTTGCGCTTGTTATGCCTTTAAGCACCACAAAGTGCTCCAGCATCTCCTGCGCCGTTACCTTTGGGTAAACGCCAAACTCCTGCGGCAGGTAGCCAAGTATTTTGCGCACCTCTTTTTTGTTTTTAAGCACATCCAGCTCATCGAGGAATACGGTGCCGCTGTCGGCATCCTGCAAGGTGGCTATGGTTCGCATAAGCGACGACTTGCCCGCCCCGTTGGGACCCAGCAGGCCAAACATGCCCGAACTTATTTTTAAGGAAATGTTGTTAAGAGCCCTTACCCCGTTGGAGTAGGTTTTGCTCAAGTTTTCAATTTTCAGCTCCATTGTATGGTTATAAAATTAGTGTGTGCCGGAACGATTAAACAAAGATAAAGTAAATAGCTGTTTATAAATTGCCGGTCGGTTAAAACGGCACAAAGATATATATTTTATACTACCTTGCATAACATAGTATTAAGTTATTAACAATATCGCTATATTATTGTAAATCATCGTGTTTATTTTTTTAAAAAATCATTCCTCGTATCCGCTAACTGCAAGTTAACGGGTACGGGGTGAAAAGCATCAAGCTGTTTTATTTCTTTTCGCCCGACCGCAAAGCTGTATTTTAAATGACCTTGGGGAAAATGGCGTTAAGAAAAGAGGCTGGGTATGCCTGTAAAATGGTGGTTGTATAGGCAAAGCCAAAAACAAAATAGTGTCTGAAGTTCCGCCGCCATGGGCGGAACAAGTTTATTTTGTTGGGCGGACTGCAAAGGTGCGACAGGCACAAAAGCCAATACCCAGACGCTTTTTAGCCATTTTACCCGCAGTCTTG
>JABEUT010000066.1 GCA_013044305.1 Bacteroidia bacterium | reverse complement strand
TTATCCTTCAACACAAATAGCTGTAAGGTTAAACTCACGCATTGCAATTGTTGCCTTAACAGGTTCCAGTATTCAGTTTCAGATTTATGTCGATAATAATCCTTCTCCATATCCGGAGGTACATACAACATTTTCGTCCACTACTGAATATGTTGTTATGGAATCTACATTTACCGGACTTACTGTAGGGAGTCACTCAATAGAAATTGTCGCGACTGTTACAGGGGGATCCGCCACAGTTACAGTTGAACCAGGGAACTTTAAAGGGTCATTAATAGCTTTAGAACATTTCTGAAAAAAACCGTAAAAATCCTGGGGCGCAAAATTTTGCGCCCTTAATTGATGCTTGAATTTTCCCGCTTACTGGATAGAAAGGTATCATTATTTTTTGTTCAAACCCTCTCCAGCGTACTTTCCGAGTTGGACTCCAGGCTTGTGCTATTCTGCTTTTCCAGCGACCAATGCCGTGTTGAAGGCTCCAGCCAGTCACTGCCTATCTTGTGGTAAATACGGGGGTGTAACCCAAACTGATGCCTTAATGCCCTCTCCACATCCCGTATAGTCATATCGGGAGTAATGGGAATAGAGCCCTTGGAGTGTTCCTCACGGCAATCGCACAGCTTATTACCGGAGTGCATTATTAGTTTTTTTGCCGGGTTATTTCCTTTTGGTTCTATCTTGATAAAGAACTCAATTTTCAGATTGGGGTATTTCTCCGAAAACTCCCTTTGAATATCCTCTATCACCCGGTCATCATGTATGATAATTTCCATAAACTGGTTATTTAAACAGATTTAATATCGTTATCTGTTCAAAGTAAATCACATTTAGCAATAAAAAAAATGATTTGGCTCAACACAATGGATGATATTTTATGTCAATGCTGATGAAAGTGAGGAAGCAGAAATTATGCCGCACCTTTGATTTACTAACTTTGTGCTGTGTAAGGCAAATAGTGTTTCAGTGCAGGTGCTATAAAAACCAAAAGCCCTGACTTTTACATCAGGGCTTTCAAAGACGCACATTAATTGTTAAACCTTCCTCTTTAACAAAGAACAAAAGCCATAGCTGACTTTTTGCATCTTAATTTGGTGAGACAAAGATGGGGCTGTTCTGAATATTTCGGAATGATAATTGTCAGCTTTGCGGTTGATTTTTGTCAATTAAATGCAGCTGTGGTTCATCTATTAAGCAGAATGTGCTTAAACACTGATAATTGGACAAGTATTATAGGAATACCCTAATAGAAAAAACCCGACTGCATCTGTAATTGCAGCCGGGTTTTTATCTTAACCAATCAAACTTACTATTTCTGCAGAACGATCTTTGTGGTGAATGCGCTGCTGCCGGTTGTAATTCGTATAAAATAAATTCCGGATGGAGAATTTTGCATATTTACAGGCTGATGCAACTTGCCGCTGTTCACTGTATATTCGGTTTTATCAACCGTTTGGCCGAGCAGATTGGAAATTTCCATCTCTACCTTTCCGGTTTGCTGCGGGAGGTTCGTTAAGTCAACCACAAAGTAACCGTTATTCGGGCTCGGATAAACTTTAAGTTCGCCTTGTGCCTCCTGTACCGGCGCTATGCCATTCACCGTGTTAACATGCACCACATTGGTTACCGATTCCTCCGAGTAATGAGGGCTTCCAAACCTTTGTGCCCTGTGCGGTATTTGAGTGTACCAGATGGTAAGGGTGGCATTATAAGGGCCATTTATGTTGTAAACGTGGGTATAAGAATTCATCCCTATTCCTGAATCGGCAGGGCTGCCGTCTCCCGGGTTCCATTTGAGATATGTAAAGGCATTAGTACCCTTTGAGCAGCTGGTAAAATCATACTTCCCCGGAGTAGAGCTATCGGCTATCCAGGTAAAGCAAGCCCATAACGAATCCCTGTTGCGGATATAAATTGTGTCTGTGGTAATGGGGCTGTAACATCTGTTGGAATCACCTAAATAGAGGGTAGGTATATAATACCCGATAAAAGGATAGGTATGTACAAAGGTGGTCATATTAACTGCTGAATCAACACCACTGCCGTCTCCGGGATCCCAATAGTACATTGTCCAGTTTTGGGCGCCTTGAGATGTGCTGGTAAATGTTTCCTGCCCATTGCTATCCTTTTGGGCGGTAAAGCTTGCAACCAGGTTGCAGGCATTGTTAATAGTTATCACCTGCTGAATGGTATCGATACATCCGTTAACATTACTGTCGACATCGAAAGTTACAAGGGTAACCGTATAGGTGCCATTAGAGGCATAAGTATTACTGGGGTTTTGGCCACTTCCGTAATTGCCATCACCGAAGGTCCATGAGAAATACGGAGGCTGGGCAAAATTGGAATAAGTGGCAGCGAAGTTGACTAGCCCGAATGACCCGTAAGTGTATGTAAAATTGGCGGTACAGGCGACAGGCGCGTTATAGACATAAATTGTGGTATCGTACACATTGCTGTAGCAGATGTTGGAATCGCCCAGGTAAAGCTGAACTTTGTAATAACCATTGGAGTCGTAATTATGAACAAAGGTTGTCATATTTACCCCCGAATCAATTTTGTTGCTGTCGCCCGCCTTCCAATAATATTTGGTCCAGGGATATGTACCCAGCGAGGTGCTTGTAAATGTTACCTGCCCGTTGTTGCCAAACGTTGTGGAAAAACTTGCAGTCATGTTGCAGTTGAAATAAACATTCGAAACGGTTACAGGAATTTTAACGGTATCAGTACAAGTAGAATCGTAAGCAATAAGAGTAACTGTATAGGTGCCGTTGCTTGCATACTGGTGGCTTACATTTTGCCCCCACATATAAGGATTGGCATCGCCTGCATCCCACCAGAACCAGGGAGTATTATTATATCCGGAATAGGTTGCTGAAAAGTTTACCTGCCCGTTAGGCCCGTATGTGTAGGTAAAATTGGCTGTACAGGCTTGCGTTTGTTTGCTCCATGCCATGCTTATTATAAGAACAAGCGCAAGAAACAGGTTTTTCGGTTTTGGAATAAATGATTTCATGATTGAGATAATTTACAAGTTATTGAATTTACTTACTTTAAACACATATACGGAACAGAGAATGAAAGAGTTGGGGGGGTAGAGTAAATATAATTATTTATAGGCTACGGCAATAACAGCATCGCCATTGGTAATGGGAATTTTGTTGCCTACGCCGTCCTGTACCATGCAACTGAATTGGATATGCAGCTGAAGCGTGGGGAGATTATTCTGGTTGTTTTGATAAGCCGCTACATTCAGCAATTTGAAATAGCTGCTTGAAGGCTGTATAACATTGGCGGAAGAATATGTATTGCCGGATGCGTCGTTATAAGTGATAACAATGTTGGAAAGTGCATTAGGGTTGGGTATCGCATATTCCGATGATGCGAAGTTTATCACACATTCGGGTGAGTAACCGAAGGTGTTTGTGTCCATTGAAACAGTTGAAGTAAGACCGGCTGCGTCGGTTACGGTAAGCGATATCTGGTACATTCCTGCCTGATTGTAATAATGGGCAGGCGCCGAAAAAGTCGAAGATACGCTGTCGCCGAAATTCCAAAAATACTTGTAAGGTTGTGTGCCGCCTGAAACCGAGGCGACCAATGAGATTATTTTTGGAACCGAATCATGTGCGATAATAATTCTGGGTACAAAAGTTGCGAGCGGTGTGCCAATGTTCAGCGGGTTGCTTATGGCGCCATTGCAGGCGGCTGTAACCTGCAGCATAACATTATAGTTTCCGGGATGGGTGAAGGTGTGTTCCGGATTTGCATACGATGATGTTCGTCCGTCGCCGAAATTCCAATAATACGAGGTTACCGAGGAATCCTGGGTGTGTGAACTAAAAGAGGCCGAGAATGCAGTGGGTGTTCCGCCCGAAGGGCTTTCGTAGGGATAGTAGCCCTGAACCAGCGATGAATCGGGAGAATAATTGCTTTCTATCTTATAATCCTTTATGGAAATACTGATGCTGTTGGAGCAGCTTTGACAGCCCACCTGCTGAAGCGTTCCTACATAATTCAGCAGGTTATTGGCATCTGTCAGATACAGTGAATACATATAATAATTATTAACCCCTGCACGCAGGCTTACAGGCTGCCCGCTTACCGTGCCGTTAAAGTAAAACACCGGCGAGCCTGTATTATTATTGGGCTGCAGGTGTTCTTTTTTGCATGCTGCGAAAAGAATAGCGAGAAGAATAATTAAAAAAAATGTTTTTGAGTATCTCATTTAAGGGTTATTGATTGATATTGTAGGATAATATTACTCTTATGCCGCTGTTTCTGCTGTATGAACGGGAGCTTGCCACGGGATCAAAAAATGAACTGTTTTCAACCTCAAATAGTCCGAAATAGCCTTCAACACCGGCATAAAGACCGGCGTAAATTCTCCGGCGGTAGGCTATCTGTATCTGAATGTCCCAGGGATTAAAACCATCCATATAACCGGCTGCTGTCCGGTTTGTGCTTGCAGGGGTGTTCACGCCGTCAATTGTGGTTGTGGTAACAGTACTTGATGAATTTAATAGGTATAGGGCCGATGCACCAAGACATAGAATATTATCCTGATTCCCAAAATTGTATTGAAGTTCCGCAGGAATAGAAGCATAGTACAATGTGTTCACGGTTACGGCGGTAAAAGTGCTGTTCAGGCCGAAATCGTATGAAGTGTTGGAGTTCTGAAGGGTTGCGTTCAGGTTGGTGATTGTATAAAAACGGACCCCTGTGGAAAGGGCGAATTTTGAATTGAGCAGATGGGTCAGTCGAACTCCGGCAACGGGGCTGAAGCCGTTCCCTGCCCTTGTCCCGTTATTCTGGGAGCTTAAGCCGCCTGTATTGGTGGCGGGCTCCTGCCAGCCTATGCCATATCCGGCTCCGCCTTCAATACTGAATATGTTTCGTGCATGGTGCACATGGGCGTAGTCGGCTTGAGTTTGAGACATGAAATCTTTAACAGGACCGGCTGTTTGGGCAGCGGGCTTTTTACCCGTGTCGGCGCTTACTGTGTTGTTTGCGGTTTTGCCTGTTAAAATATTGGGTTGTGCCGGTGTGCCATTATGCGTGCTGCTATCGCTTTTGGTTGCATTATCAGCAACTTTGGGTGCTGCATTTAATAATGAGTTTGCCGACTTGTCAGGGGAAGGCGTATGGTTTGTTCCGCTGTTTACTTGTAATGAAGAAATCTTATTTGACGAACTGCCCTGCTGTGCCGCGCCATTTTGAAGGACGCTGTTGGCCGACGCCTGTATAGGGGCAGGGTTATTGGCAACATGGGCAGCAGCCGGGGCAATGTTGTTTCTGTCGCTTTCGGCCTTGTTGAAATCGTTTTGACTTACGGCCATGCCTGCCTTGGTTTGGGTTCCTTCATCGGAATGGTTCTGTACTGGACTGGCCACAAGTGAAGCACCGTGTTCGTGAGTTGATGTATTCCGCACAATATTGCCTCGTGTATTGCGATTATAAGTCACAGTCCTTTCACGGGTGAGCGAAGCGCCGCCTGTGTTGCTGTTCGTTTTCGGAATTAACCCTTTTATGGGTTGGTTATGGTCCTTAGTGTTTTCTTCATTTGCATCAGCGGCCGGTATTTTTCCTTCAGTCTGTAAGGCCGAAACTGCTTTATTAGCAGCATCTGCAAGAGGAACGCCGCCGGTCTTAACGGGTGAGGCATCAGGCGTATTTTTCTGCAACCTGCCAGCAAGAGGATATACTATTGCGCCGCCCAGCAGGAGCCCGGCGAGGAAAATGGCGGAGTAACGCCTTAGGTTGCGGAGTTGTTCACGGCGTTTCAGCACGGCCTCCGCCTTCTGCCAGTTCAGTTCGTCAAAAAAGAATTCCCTATCCGAGAGTTTGGAGCGCAAAAGCTCGTCAAATATATCTTCCTCGTTTTTCATCAGTTCATCTTTAATAACATACTCTTTAATTGTTCTCTCGAATGATGCAGGTGCCATTTGGAGGTGCCTTCGCTCATATTAAGCATTCGGGCAATCTCTTTATGGTCGAACCCGTCTATCACATATAAGTTAAACACCTTCTGGCTTACCGGCGGAAGGCTCATGATATATTTATGTATCTGTTCCACATCCATTGTCATTATTGCCTGGTTCACTTCGGCCATATTTGGCAGTTCGGCATAATTTTCAACATGCTGAATATTGTCGAGGTGCTTTTTTTCTTTACGGTATTCGTCAATCAGTGTATTCACCATTATTTTCCGTATCCATGCCTTAAACGGAACGCCGGTTTTATACTTATCGAGGTTGCTCAATATCTTCATGAATCCTGCATTCAGCCCATCCTGTGCCTCCTCGTACGACCGGGTATATCTCACACAAATGCTCATCAGATACCTATAGGTAAGTTTATATAACTCATATTCAGCTTTTCGTTCCTTGTTTATACAAGCTGTAATAAGGTCAATATCAATATTCATCTGCGCCGATGTATTGTTTCCCATTTCAGCCTGTAAATCTTTCTCACTGTTACGTGCCTCAACTGCAATAGGTTGGGTTTAACAGAGGATATTTCATCAAATATAGGCAAATCTCCCGCTTATTCACCAAAAGAATCGCTATTTTCGCAGCAATATCAGATTTACGTGCAAAATGAAAAACAGAATACTTGTAATAGGCGCCGGAGGACAGATAGGCAGTGAACTTGTACGCGAGCTATGCAACCGGCACGGCAATGATGCCATAGTGGCTGCCGATGTGAGGCAGGGTGAAACGAAATGCGTTTTCGAAACGCTCGATGTGATGAACGCAGAGGCCATACGCCAAACGGTTAAGAAGTACGATGTAAAGGAAGTGTACCTGCTTGCAGCCTTGCTGTCGGCAACAGCCGAAAAATTTCCCGAAAAGGCATGGCAGCTTAATATGGAAGGCTTGTTTCATGTGCTAAATCTGGCAAAGGAGAAAATCATAGATAAAATATTCTGGCCGAGTTCCATCGCTGTGTTCGGATCCAACACCCCGAGACAGAACACACCCCAGTATACGGTTATGGAGCCAAGCACGGTTTACGGTATAAGCAAACAGGCGGGCGAACGCTGGTGCGAATATTATTACAACCGCTACGGGGTAGATGTTAGAAGCCTGCGCTATCCGGGTTTGATAGGGTACAGGAGCGCGCCGGGTGGCGGCACCACAGATTATGCAGTACATATATTCCACGAGGCAAGGGAGCGCGGCAGCTACGAATGCTTCCTGAAGGAAGACACCATACTGCCCATGATGTATATGGACGATGCCATAAGGGCTACCCTGGAACTTATGGAAGCCGGCACTGAAAAAATAAAAATACGATCAAGCTATAATTTGGCCGCCAGCAGTTTTTCGCCCGCGCAGCTTGCGGCGGAAATAAAAAAGCATATTGCGGAGTTTACCATAACCTATAAGCCCGACAGCAGGCAGGCAATAGCCGAAAGCTGGCCACAGAGCATAGACGATTCACTCGCCGCACAGCACTGGGGATGGAAGCATAAATTTAGCCTTGCAGCAATGACTGCCGATATGCTTCAGCACATCGGGGCAGCCAGGGAAAAGGTATGAACAAAGGCCCGCATTTTATAATTTACATGACCGGCGTTGGGACAGCGTAAACTAAAAAAGTTTGCCGAGGTGGCAACATTCCCGAATGTGTTTCAGCCCGCAGGGGTTGAAACCAATTCTGACATTGTATTCCCCTTAAAAGGTAAATGGAACAAAGAATACTTCCGCAACAGCAATCCTGTAATTCTTGAATTGGGATGCGGCAGGGGCGAATATACCTTCGCCATGGCGCAAAAGTTGCCGCAGCATAATTTTATAGGCATGGATATAAAGGGTGCGCGCATTTGGAAAGGCGCAAAAAAAGCCCTGGAAATGAAACTTAGTAACGTTGCTTTTGTCCGCAACCGTATCGATTTTATTGAGTCATACTTTGGTGCAGGCGAAATCAGCAGCATCTGGCTGCCCTTTCCCGATCCCTTTCCGCGTAAGGAAAACAGGAGACTGGTTTCGGGCGTATTCCTCAACCGTTACCTTAAAATTGCAAGCCCGGGAACTACCGTGCATTTAAAGACCGACAACAGGGATCTGTATTTATTTGCCAAAGAACAGGTAAGGCTCCGTAAGCTAACCCTGCTTGATGCCTGCGATGACCTGTACAACAGTAAGGAAGCGCAAAGCATAAAGGAAATTGAACTCCTGACCGGCATTCAGACCTATTACGAGAAGCAATTTTTGGCTATAGGCAGGAAGATACATTACCTAAGTTTTGTACTGTGATAACGCCTGTATTATGGCAATATAGTTTTGGTTTGTTTGGAACGCACCGCTTACTCCTTCAGGCCTGCAAGGGAAAATAAATCTTTTGCCGGAAGCGGCTGCAGGCATATGAAAAGAACAAAGGAGTATCTCCGCAGGATTACTTCGGTTTGTTTGCCGGCGGAGCGGCTTGAGGGGCCGCATTGTTCCCCTGCGGCTGGGCTTGCTGCCCTGGCTGACCCTGTTGCTGCTGCGGAGCCTGCTGCTGCATAGGTGCCTGCTGCGGTACCGCCATGTTCTGGGCTTGCTGCTGGGTTATCGAAGACTCGCCACCTGCCGATGAGGTGGTGTGAATGAGCGAAGCGCTGGCAAGGCACAATACAAGCAGGGAGATAGCCATTACCCAGGTGGCTTTTTCAAGAAAGTCGGTGGTTTTTCTTACTCCAAGTATCTGGTTTGATGCGCCAAAAGAAGACGACAGTCCGCCACCTTTTGAATCCTGCACCAGCACAATCAAAATCAGGAGAACACAAACGATAAGAGTAAGCAGTTCAAGAATTATTTCCATTGTTCTTTTATTTGTTTTTGGCGTTTCCCGATTCCATCAGGTTACCTATTTCCTTAATTCGGGCTGCAAAGTAAGCCTTTTTTTCGGGATTCTGCAAGAGCAAAGTTTGAAATGCCTTTAAAGCCATAGTCAGGTTGCCCTGCTGCATATAAATATTGGCAAGGGTTTCGCTTGCAAGTATGTCGCTGTCGGTTATGCTTAATTTTGCCGCCTTTGAAGGAGAAAAAAACTCCGCTTTAGGTCTGGATATGGCAGGTTCGTTTGCAAGGAAGCGGTTAATAAGTTCATTTTTATTCAGTGGGGACGGGGCGGGTTCGGCGGGGGCGCTGGCCGCCATACCGGCAGTGTCCATGGGCATTTTTTGCAGCCAGCCCCAAAAACTCTGTAAAGAGGGTTTGGCATCAGGTTTGGGGGCAGCCGGTTCCGGAATTTTAATTTCAGCGGTTTCGCCTGCATCCGGTAATTTAATTTCCGCCAGCTTATTTTCGGTAAGCATTACGGATGCTGCCACCGCAATTTCCTTCTCAAGGAATG
>JABEUT010000065.1 GCA_013044305.1 Bacteroidia bacterium | reverse complement strand
CGGCGCACAAGGCGGCGACGGCGGCGGAGGCGGTTGCTACGGCAACAACGGCTCCGGCGGCGGAGGCGGAGGCTATAACGGCGGCGGAGGCGGAACCAGCGGAGGCATCGGCGGCTGGGGCGGCGGCGGAGGCGGCGGCTCTTATAATGCAGGAACAAATCAAACCAATACGCAAGGCGGGTGGACAGGCAACGGAAAGGTGGTAATAACAGCGGTAGCTGTAGCCGTTCCTATTACATCTTTAGATACCTCATTCACAAACGTAACCTGCCATGGAGACAGCAACGGCTCGGCAAGCGTAACAGTAACCGGAGGCGGCAATGCGCCTTTCAGCTACCTGTGGACACCCGGAGGACAAACCAGCCAGAATGCGACAGGACTTGCTGCTGGCACCTACAGTGTACTTGTTCAGGATGGCTGCGGCGATAAAGACTCCACCACGGTAACCATAACCCAGCCACCGGCCCTGTGGATTGTTGACAGCGCTGTAAGCAACTCCATCTGCGCCGGAAATTGCGCCACCATACGCGCCACGGCTTGGGGCGGCACACCGAATTATGCATTCCTCTGGAGCAACAGCGATACAAGCAGAACGGTAACCGTTTGCCCGGCAAACACCACTACTTATACCACTACGGTAACCGATTTTAACGGATGTAAGGCGAGCGACAGCATTAAAATTACCGTTCATCCCCTACCCGTGCTTACCTTGCACATAGCCAAGGATACGGTTTGCCTTAGCGCTACGTCAGATTCGCTTACAGCATCACCCGTGGGCGGAACGTTCAGCGGAACAGGCGTAACCGGAGCTATCTTTAACCCCAACTCGGCAGGAGCAGGCGTTCACAAGGTCTTCTACTCCTTTTCGGACAGCAACGGATGCTCAAGCAAGGACTCCATGCTAGTTAGCGTGCAGAACTGCGCCGGCATTGTACCTGTTGCGGGTTCAGACAAGCAGGTGGTGATATACCCCAACCCTTTTTCGCAAAGCATAACCGTGAACCTGAACATGAGCGGATTCAATCAGGTGTTCATCTTTAATATGCTGGGAGAGGAAGTGTACAGCGGCAACCTGCATACCGGTGTAAACACTATAAACACACAAACCATACCCGATGGCATTTACCTGATGCAGGTGCGTAATGCCAATACGGTGCTGAACTATAAGGTTATAAAATCGAACCAGTAATAAAAACAGACCAAAACCAAAAAGCGCAGGACATCCCGTCCTGCGCTTTTTTTTTCTATGCCCTGCCTCACGTCGCCTGCCCCGAACAGGTTATGAAGGGTTTCCGCCTGAAGCACCTGAACATTTCCATTGTGCGGAGGATAAAAACAGTGTAGCTTTGTACTGTAAACCAACCCTGCAAGTCTATTTTCGCATGAAATTAAAGTCGGTGAAACGAAAAACGCTGGCATGTATCTGCACCTTATCCCTCGCAGGCGCGCTTACCGTTGCCGGACAGCAACCGGGGACTGACGCCGCCTTAAAAAAAAAGTACTCCAATGACGCTGCGGTATTCCTTTCACGCAGTGAGAATGTGGAGGTAAAGATGGAAAAAGGCCTGCCCGTAATTTATAATAAGGTAAGCGAAGACCTGCTGCTCTTGTCAGATAAAACAAGTGCGTACAGCGAACGCAACATCTATTGGTCTGATTTCTCCGAAATTTCGGATATTGATGCGAGGTCAATAGTGCCTTCCGGCAAAAAATTCAAGACCATAAAAGTGAAGGACATCATCAGGTCAAACGAGATAGCCGACGGCAACTTCTTCGATGACTCGAGGGCTTATAAACTTGATTTCCCCGGTTTGGCTGCCGGTTCCAGGGCAACACTTTCCTATACCGAGAAAATTTACGACCCACACCTCTATGGCCGCTTTTTCTTTAATACATACGCTCCGGCGGAGGATGTGGAATATTCGGTAACCATTCCTTCGGAGGTGAAGATAAGGTATAAGCTGTTCAATGTAAAGGACAGCTCCATTCAGTTCAGCTCAAAAACATCCGGGAAAAAAACCACCTATCTCTGGAAACTGAAAGATGCCAAAAAGGTAAAGCCGGAGGACGGGGCGCCGGGCTTAAGCTATTATGTGCCGAACATAGTGGTGCTGATAGATAGCTACACCAGCGAAGGGAAAACGCACGAGGTGCTCCCCGATGTGGCAAGCCTGTATGAATGGTACTACAACCTGATGAAAAATGTAAACAGCTCCGTAACCCCGCCGGTAAAAAAACTTGCCGATTCAATTACGGCGGGCGCGGGCGACAGCCTGGGAAAGGTGAAAAAGATATTTGAATGGGTGGAGAACAACATAAACTATATTGCGTATGAAGACAGCCTGGCGGGCCTGATACCGCGCGAGGCTTCGCTGGTTATAGCCCGCCGCTTCGGCGACTGCAAGGATATGGCGACCACCCTTACCCAGCTTATCCGTGCGGCGGGGCTGCCGGCCTACCCTGCCTGGCTTGGCACAAGGGATATATCCTACACGTTTACCGATGTGCCTTCGCCGCTGGCGGCAAACCACATGATATGTGTATACATTCAGGATGGCAAATACTACTTCCTCGACGCTACCGGCAAAGACGCCCCATTCGGTTACCCAACATCCATGATTCAGGGGAAACAGGCCATTATCGGACTGGGCGAAGGCAACTTCAGTCTTGTTACCGTACCTGAAACGCCTATGCAGAGCAATGCCCTTATTGACACCACCCGGATCTGGCTGCTTGCCTCACCGCACCGCAGCGGCGAACCTGCGCTCACCCATGTAAAGGGTTCAGGCGTGGCATACGCCGGAGGATACAACAAGATACTTATTGTGGAACGCCTGCGAAATGCGGATCTAAAGGAGCGGAAAGATTTTGTATCAAGCCTGCTGCAGAAAGGAAACAATAAATTCTATATTGATTCGCTTAGTTTCGGGAACATGAATGAAAGCGCGGATGAACTTACCATCAGGTATGGTTTCGGGCTCGATGATTATGCCGAAAACAACGGCAATAAGCTATATGTGAACATGAACCTCGAAAAAGAATATGCCGACGACCAGATAGAGAAAGACCGCGAGGCTCCCGTTTCCGAAGAATTTAAAAACGTGCTGCGCCATGTGATACGGCTCACCATTCCGGCCGGATACAAGGTATCCTACCTGCCCGGCGACTGTGCGTTCAGCAATCCGTCCTTCGGTTTCAGCATACATTACAGCGTGCATGGGGAGGTGGTTACCGAGGAGCAAATGTTTTTTGTGGATACGCTTATGATAGGGCAAAGTGAGTTTGGCGGCTGGAATAAAATGATATCGCAGATAACCAAAGCTTACAGCGAAACGGTAACCCTTGAAAAGGAGTAATGTTGCAGCCTTTGCTCTTAACGCCCCCGGAGGCGGATGAACATATTTATAAAACGCGGCACGGCCGATGAACATGCCAAACACCATATTCCATCGTATTGCAGACAGGCTAAAGAAGACGGGGCTGCCTTCTTTTGCGCGCAATGAATACTTTCAGACCGCAATCCTTTCGCTTGCTGTTCTCATTTTTTGCTTCCCGGGCTTTTATCCCGGCATATCACTTGGGCTCGACGGTTCGTACGTATATGCGTTCAACTATTTTTTTGCCCGCCATATTCAGTTAGGCGCCGGTCATATATTTACATACGGCCCGCTTGTTTTTATGTATGCCCCGAATCTTGTAGGCCACAACCTTGCCATAGCCATTCCGGCGGTGTGCATGCTCTACCTGTTCTTTATTTACGGGTTCCTCCTGCTCGGCACGCGCCTGAATCCGTTATACCGGATACTTCATATACTGCTTATTACAGGGCTGTGCAATATAGTATGCTTCGACCTTATTTTTCCGGGCTGCGCCCTTATCGCTGTGCTCAACTATCATAACAGGAAGAACAGGCTGTGGCTGATAGCCGCAAGTTTTATTACGGCTGTTGCATTCCTTGTCAAATCATCGTACGGCGCATTTTGCATCACGGCGCTAATGTCTTATGCCGTTTTTATGCTGTATTCCACGCGGCGCCCCCGGCTGCTCATCTTCTTCGCCTCTGCTGTTTCCTTTTTCATTGCCGCCATCTGGCTCGTAATATATCACAGCCTGTCGTCGCTCCCCTCCTATCTTTATACCTGCATCATTCAGGTACGGGAATATTCGGGCTCATTACAGCTGGAAGATGCGGTGAACCACTGGGGGATATTCTCTGCCGGAATTATTCTCTTTTTCCTGCCCCTGCTATTTGTAAGAAACAGTCTGACAAGACTGCTTTATCTCATCTCCATTATCCCATTGTATGTATCCTTCAAATATTCCTTTTCGCGCGAAGACCAGTGGCATGAGGCCATCATATTGCATTATATCATTATGACCATTGCCATTACGCTGGTTATTGAAAGCGATATCAGCCGCCTGGCCCTTATCATGCAGCTGTCGTCTGTTGCATTCATCTATTTAAACATGATACTCGCCGGCTCCTCCGATACATATCTGAAGGGCATAACCGGTATCGGAAACTTCAACTCCTGGGCAATTCATTACCGCTCTTCGGTAAACCGGTACCGGCGCGAAGATTCGGCAAACCTGCAAAACCGGATACTGAACGAAGGGCAAAGAAAAATTATAGGGAACGCCGGTGTAGATTGCTACCCCTTTGAGTACACTTACATCCCTGCCAACGGGCTGAACTGGGACCCTCGCCCCAACCTGCAATTGTATATATCCGACAGGTGGATAGACAGCGTGAACGCTTCGTTCCTGAACTCTGACCGGGCGCCGCGTTATTATATATGGATGCAGGAAGAGCCGCCGCTCAACAACTATTATTGCGACAACAGGTATCTGCTGAACGAGGATCCCCAATCCACTTATACCTTTTTCGACCGCTACCGTTTGATAACCTGCGATGGCAAAACTGCCCTGTTCGGACATACGGCAGGCGGTTTGTTAAGCCCCGAAAAAAATACCGGATACACCACAGCGCAAATTAACGATTGGGTAACTGTTCCGCATGGTGACAGCAGTACGATAGTACGCGCAAGACTTAGGCTTAAGAATACTTTTAAGGGGATTTTAAGAAAATTCCTTTACAGGGATCAGCTTTACTTTATTGACTACAGGCTTTCGACCGGCACAGTAAAAACCTACCGCTTTATCCCCGCTAATGCCGCTTCGGGATTGTGGATAAGTCCGCTGGTTATTGATGTTACCAAAGGACTGAAAGGCGACATGGTGCAGGCGGTTCGCATGAGGGTGAGCAGAAAAGGGTGCATTGAACCCCGTTTCCAAATGACCTGGACAAGCTTTAATGCCCTCACGCGGCAGTATTGAAATTGCGGTGCAGGAGATATACAGCAAACCCCTGATGCCCACCCGGATGCTCCGTTCGGACAGGACCGGGGGGGGATAATATATTTACCCCGCCTTAAAAGGCGGGGCTATTGTTATTCAACCCTTACAGGGTTTATATTTCCATCGGCCCAATG
>JABEUT010000064.1 GCA_013044305.1 Bacteroidia bacterium | reverse complement strand
TTAAAAATAAAAAAGGAAGGATTGAGGTTAAAAAGCGCGGCAGCAATGCCATTATTGAATTGCCGGATAATAAATCTCTCCTGCAATGGTTTACAAACATTTTCAGTTTGATCTGCCTGGTTAAGAAAAAAAAGATTCCTTATATCCATACATTTTGTATGCCTGCCGGAGCTATTGGAGCCATACTCAAGTTCATGCAGCCGCGTGTAAAACTTATCCTCGACAGTGTTGAGCCCCATGCCGAATCGATGGCGGAATGCAATATATGGAAAAGAAACAGTTTAAAATTCAGGCTTTTGTTCTTCTTTGAGAAGTTGCAAATATGGAAAGCGGACCGCCTTATACTGGCGGAAAAAGACATGCCGGTGTACATAAAAAATACATATCATCTTACTATATCTGATTATTTTGTTAAGCCATCATGCGTCGATCTTGAAATGTTTTCGGCAAGGTGCATAAAGGAGCCGGGGCTCTTATCTTACCTAAATCTTGAAGACAAAGTGGTATGTGTGTATGCCGGAAAATTCGGCGGATTTTACTTAAAAGATGAAATTTTTAAATTCATAAGGGCTTGCCAAGAATATTGGGGGCGAAATAAATTCAGATTTTTGCTTTTGAGCAACGCAGACGAAGCATTTTTGAAGGATATGACGGTGAAATACGGGATTGAGGAAGATGCTGTTATAAAATTGTTTGTACCTCATGCCGAAATCCCAAAGTATATCGGACTTGCCGATTTTGCCCTTAGCCCTTACAAACCAGTTCCGTCAAAGCGTTTCGGCACACCTATTAAAAATGGCGAGTACTGGGCTATGGGGCTGCCTGTGGTCATTACACCGGACATTTCGGAGGACTCAAATATTATAACGGAAAATAATGCAGGGGTTGTTCTGAATGGATTTACAGAAGAAGACTTTCTGCATGCCATTACGCAAATAGACAAAACTATTTCGCATAAGAGCAGGATGGAAGTTTACAACGCCATAAGGCCTTTGGCCGAAAAATACCGCAATTTCAGCATTGCCGAGGAAGTTTACGGGAAACTATATTCCGGCTTAGTTACTTGCTGAAAGTAATTGTAAAGGTTGTTCCTTTGCCCAGTACCGACCGCACATGTATGGTTCCGTTATGCAGCCTGATAATTTTTTCCGCCAGGGAAAGACCGATACCCATACCCCTATGGGCAGAGGCATTGGCAGCACGGTAAAAAGGTTTGAATATATTCACCACCTCACTTTCGGGTATCCCTACTCCCATATCCTCAATATCTATGGAAACTTCAGTTCTGTCGCTTCGTACATTACAGGATATAGTTTTATCGCCCGAAAATTTTAAGGCATTCTTTAAAATATTGCTTATGGCAATGAATAATAACCGCCTGTTGCCCGAAATCGTATACTCATCAGGGTTATCCCGGGCATTGTAATTGGCGTTTATCCTCCCGCTGCTGTTCGGAGTTTCATTCATGGCATTCCCCGTTTCGTCCACCGCTTCCCATAATAATTCATCGAGGCGTAACTTCTGGAATAAAGAGTTGTCGCCGTCTGCCTGTGCAAGTTCCAGCAGGCTGTTCAGTATTTCGTGCAGTTTTTCCGATTCCGTTATAATGTTTTGCAATGCAAGCCGGAAGTCTTCTGTGTCTCTGCCGGTGGTTAAGGCCACTTCTGCAGTACCCAATATCTTGGTGACGGGAGTGCCGAGTTCATGCGAGGCATTGGAAATAAACGACTGCTGGTCGCTGAACGACTGCTCCAGATGCTCAAGCAGGTTATTTATGGCATCGGAAAGTTTATTTATTTCGTCGTTCTTGTATCTGGACATGGTAAGCCGCCGGTGCAAACTTATGCTGCGGATTATTTTAAGGTCGTTGGTTATTTTCAATATGGGTTGTAATGCAATGGTTGCGAATATCCTGCCCAGAACAAAAGTGATTGCCAATGACGAGAGGTAGGAGAAAATCATAATTAGCAGCAGCCTGTGCATCTCCTGAAGGCCTGCATCGTCTACGGCCGATGCAATGATCACAAAATTTCCGGAGTTATCCTGATAATAAAGCCCGGCTATCTGATAATTATTTTCCGTAAGATGAACCCTCTTCTTTTCAATCACCTCTCCGATAAGCTTTTTTAGTGCATCACCCGGTTTGGCAACAAGGGTGTCTTCCTGAATAAATTTAAGCGAAGAATGTATGTTTTTCAGGTTGGCGTTCGACCAGCTCACTGAATCTTCCCTGATGAGTATGCTGTGGTATCTGTCGTTGTAAATGCGGGTTGTTTCGTGCGACAGCGTTTGCGGGTATATCTGAATTACTTTCCTGAATTGTTCGTTAGTCATGTTGTCCTGCGCCAGATATAATTCGCCGACAATAAGGGCGCGGTAATCCAGTTTGGAGTAAAAACTGTTCTTTCTGTTCCTGTCTACCGAGATGAAGATTCCCGACAATACAATAAACAGCAATATCGCAAACATGAGTGTAAATTGCAGAGCAAGCCTGTTCTTTACTTTCATGTTGCAAAAATAGGAGAATGAAGGACGGGATGAATAAATTATCTATAGTTCGAGTGAAAATCCCAGGGTGGCCTGAAATAAACCAATTGTCATTGTTTTTGGTGTATTGTACGTATTGGGCGTATAGGTGTAAGGCGGCATGGTATTGGGGTTGTAATAATTTAGTACGCTGTAGTTGGGATAGGTAACCGAGGAGCCTTCATAATTTACATCCAGATGAATGGCAATACCGTCAACTATTTCATATTTGATTCCGGCGCTTCCGAAATAGCCAAATCCTCTTCCTTCGCCAAACGAATAGAGGGTGGTTTCGGATATTCCGCTGTAGTAAATAGCCGGATAATTTGCGGTGGTTAATCCTACAAGCACTCTAATTTCCAGACTGGTATTGGTTCTTACCGGGTTCAGATGAAATGAGTGGCTCTTGCCGTCATCGGCATTGGACCCGCTTACAGACAGGGGAAAGCAGAGATACGGGCCGGCAAGGAATTGGGTTATATTAAAGTTGTCGCCGCTCATTGCGTTTACCTGTTCGGTCGATAGCAGCGACCTGTACTGCGAGTTGACTGTTTGTATGTCGAACCTGTTAAAATCTTCGTTGCAGGCAACCATAAGTCCTAAATGAGGAAAAATACGGTATCCGGCATATATATCGTAATGAAAGCTCGATTGAGTGCCGGCATAACCGCTTAATGAATTGGTGTCGGACTTGCTTATGCCTCCCAGCGGTAAATGCGACTGACTGGTGCTGCCATAGCCTGCAAGCGGAGCATTTTTGCCCAGATTAAAGCCGATCATAAAACCTTTATCCTCCCCTCCGAAAGCGAGCTGGGCAAGGCCATGATGCGACAGGAAGAGCATAAATGAAATGGATATTATAACGGGGGCTTTCATAATTTTCGTTTTAATTGGATTGTTTTCAATTCCTTTAACAAAATATTAAAGGGCTGCAAAAGTAATAAATATTTCTATTGCATTTGCCTGTTAATCAAATTTATATCGCGAAGGCGGTAATTTTGAATCGCGGCGAAACATGGTTTTCAGCCTTCCGTCGTCTCATACCTCCGCCTGCTTACCATATAATATATCACAGGAAGAACGAGGATTTGCAACAGAACGTCAGAAATCAATCCACCAATCATAACAATAGCAATAGGTTTTTGTGCTTCGGAGCCGATGGCAAGGCTTAGCGCCGCCGGAATAAGCCCTGCTATGTCTATAAAAGCTGTCATCAGCACCGGACGGAGCCTTTCATGAACACCATTGTAAATCGCATGATGCAAATTTTGCTTCTCTTCCAGATTATGCATAAACTGTTTCAATAGTATTATACCGTTCTGTATGGAGACACCGATTAAGGCAATAAAGCCTATTCCGGCTGATATACTGAAATTTGTTTGTGTTATAAGTAATGCGAAAATACCACCAACTAAGGCAAAAGGCACATTAAGAAAGTATAATAAGGCAAGTTTTACATTCCGGAATACAAGAAGCAAGGTTAATAAAACCAGCACAAGGCATATCGGCACCACAACCTGCAGGTGGTTCTGTGCCCTCATTTTGTCCTGGTATTCTCCTACCCATGAAATTTTATAGCCTTTTGGCAATGACTCGATTATGTCTTTTATTTTTTCCTGACCTTCGGTAATTGTGCTTCCTAAGTCCCTTCCCCTGCATGAGAATTTAACGCCTATCATGCGCATATTATTGTCGCGGTAAATGAACGAGATACCGGTTGTTTTGGTAATATCAGCTATTTCCTTCAGCGGAATTCTGCCCCCATTTATTGTTGGTACCATTACATCGCCGATCTGCTCGATCTGTTTTCTATATTCCGGTGCATATCTTACCCTTAAATCGAAAAGCCGTTCACCCTCGTGCACTTGCGTGGCCGGAATACCAGCAATTATCATCTGAATGATTGTAGTGGCTGCGGAAGCGGTAACACCATATAGCGCCATCTTTTGTTCGTCAAGGTTAATGTTTACTTCCGGCTGTCCTATATTTTTCAATATCCCCACATCTTCCATTCCGCGTACATTTTTAAGCCTGTCGTAAACTTTTACTGCGAGGTCATTCAACACGTTCAGGTCAGGTCCGCTTATTTTGGCGGCGAGGGCGGCATTGAAGCCCGAAACCGCCTGCTCGAAGTTGTCCCGGATGTATTGTGAAAAGTTAAAAACCACGCCCGGATACTTCCTGTTCAGCAGATCACTCATTTCATCGGTAAGAGAATCTTTTGAAATATGGGGATTCCAATTTTTTTCATCAAAGAGTATTACGTTATTTTGCACATCGGAAAATGCTTCAGGATCGGAGCCGTCGTCAGGCCTGCCTGTTTGGGTAACTACGGTTTTCACCTGTGGAAAGGAGATTAGGTCCTTTCGCATGCTGTCTGCAAAGGCTGTGGCATCATGTAATGAAATACCAAACGGGAGCTGGGCCTTTATCCACATTCCGCCTTCGTCCAGATGCGGCAGGAATTCTGAACCGATAAAACGCACCAAATAAATGCTTACAGCCAATAATGCTATTGCTGAAAGCAATACAACCTTTTTCCTTTTAAATGCTATTGTAAACACTTTGCTGTATAGGTTTACTATTCCGTCCGTTACGGGGTTCGGTTTGTTGTATATATTTTTTTTCAGCAGAAAGCACATAAGAGGAGGCACCAGGGTGACATAAAAGAACACCGCACCCAGCATGGCGAAACCCAGCGTATAGGCAAGGGGGGAAAAAATTTTACCTTCCACCTTCTGGAATGTAAATATGGGCAGAAGCGAAAGGAGTATGATGAATTTGGCAAAGACTATGGAGCTTCCCCGGTCTACCACCACATCCCTTATGATGGAGTGCTTGCTTAGTTTATTGAACCTTTCTTTACCCAGCTCGCGGTATTTTTTATCGAAGGCCACCACACAGCCTTCCACCATTACCACGGCCCCGTCTATGATGATGCCGAAGTCGATGGCGCCGAGCGAAAGGAGGTTCACGGGCATACCCTTTAACTTCATGCAGATAAAAGCAAACCCCAGTGAGAGGGGAATGATAATGCTTACAATCAGGGTGGTTCTCCAGTCGGCAAGGAATAGAAAAACGATGGCCACCACCAGAAAGATGCCTTCGAACAGGTTGCGCAAAACGGTATGGGTCGCATAATTAATCAATTCGGATCTTTCATAATGGGGAACTATTTTTACATCAGGAGGGAGGATGTAGGTGTTCAGCTCCTTCACCTTTTCTTCCACATTGTGCAGAACCTTGGCAGGATCCTCGCCCTTACGCATCACCACCACCCCCATAGTAACATCATTGTCGGAATGAATAGAGTCGCCCTGGCGCCTTGATAAACCTACCCTGCCCAGACGCTGGAGCATATTTACATCTACCTCGGCTACGTTCCTTACATAGACCGGCACGCCTCTGGAAACCTTAATCACTATATTTTTTATGTCGTCGACTCCTTTAAGCAAGCCTATTCCCCTTACCGCATAGGATTGCTGCCCCTGTTCAATATAATCGCCGCCGGAGTTCAGGTTGCTGTTGGAGAGGGCTGTAAATACATCCAAGGCGGTAATTCCATATTTGTTTAAAAGATAAGGATTAACAGCTACCTCATACATTTTGTTCTGCCCCCCGTAGGTATTTATATCCGCCACTCCGTCGGCTTCACGCAGCTTATGGTCAATTACCCAGTCCTGCAAAGTTTTCAGTTCCATTTTGGACCGCGTTTTGCTTTCAACGGTGTACCTGTATATCTCGCCTACGGGACTGTACGGAGGGGCTATATACGGCGTTACTCCCTGCGGCAGCTGTACATTGGCAAGGGCATTAGTAACATTTGATCTGGCGTGAAAGTCGTCCATTTCATCATTAAAAAGTACTGTTATCTGCGACAATCCGAACATGGTAATGGAGTGCATCACCGTTTTCTGCTGTACCGAGTTAAGACTTAACTCCAGCGGAATGGTAATGAGGCGTTCCACTTCTTCTGCACTCTTGCCGGTCCACTGTGTGGTAATGATTACTTGAGTAGGGGTGATGTCGGGATACACATCTATGGTTTGCATTTTAAAGCATATCCCGCCTATTACCCCCACAAGCAGGGCGAGAGAAAGAAAGACTCCCCTGTTCAGGATAACAAATGTTACGGTTCCTTTTACCAGCTTTTTCATTTTTCTTAGCTAATTACTGCCCTAAAACATAGATGGCTCCTTTATTTACCACAACATCTCCGGGTCCAATTCCTGCGGCGATATAGCAAACTCCACCGCTGCAATTTTTCAATTTCACCGCCTTTCTTTCGAACACATTGTCGCGGCGCCTAACCATTACATAATATACATTTTCATATAAAACCACCGCATCTTTAGGCACGGCAATGGCTTTGCAGTGCCCGTCAATATGCACCTTCACTTCTGCCAGCATATTGGGCTTCAAAAGCTGCCCGGGGTTATTCAATACTATACGCGCCTGCAGGGTGCCCGAAGAGGAGTCGAGCACATAATTTATTTTAGAAATAACACCTTTGAAAACCGTGTCGGGTAAGGCAAACACTTGCACGTTTACAGAATCGCCTTCCTTCACCTGTTGCAGGTCCTCTTCGTAGAGGTTGGCCTTTATCCAAACCGTGGACAGGGAGGAAAGCGTAAAATAATTGTTGTTGCTGCCGGGCAAAAGATTCATACCCTTGTTAATGGATTTTTGAATAACAAACCCGTTCACCGGGGCTGTAATTTTATAATCGGGTGCGGCTTTGGAGCTGTCGCTAATGCCATAGGTCTTAAGGTAGGTTTCGTACTGTTTTAAATTATCCACCGATGCATTGTATGTTATTTTTGCGTTCAGGACCTGGAGCTGCGAGTATACCTTTGTTTTGTAAAGTTCTTCGGCAACGTCCATGTTTCGTTTGTTCAGGGCCACCTGTCCTTTTGCCTGATTATACTGGCTAAGGTAGTTCCCCAGGTCACCGCTTCGCACAATGGCAAGCACCTGCCCTTTGGCAACGTGGTCGCCGAGGGAGGCATTTACTTCGAGTACATTGCCGCTTGCGAAACCGAAAACCGGCAGTACGTCGTCCTGATTAAAATCTACCCTTCCGCTTAATTGCAGGTCGGTAATTTCCTCCTGCAGCCTCGCGGTATCAAGGCTTATCTGCTTCATCTGCTCGCCGGTCAGTTTTACTTCGTCATCGGGCAAGGCCTCTATTTTTTCTTCCTTTTTGGAACCACAGCCTGCAAACAGTAGTGCGGATATCGGAAGGATAAAAAAAAGTTTTTTATTCATTTTTCTATTTT
>JABEUT010000063.1 GCA_013044305.1 Bacteroidia bacterium | reverse complement strand
CAAAACCCTGCCGGATGCGGCCCCGGAATTCGTTAAAAATGTACTTGGCAAGATGTTGAGCTACCAGGGCGATGAATTGCCGGTTAGCGCCTTTCCTGTTGACGGCACCTACCCTACTTCCACTGCAAAATGGGAAAAGCGCAACATAGCTGACAGGGTTCCTGTATGGGACGAGGACTTATGCTCGCAATGCGGCAAATGCTTCATCATTTGCCCCCATGCCGCCATACGATGCAAAGTTTACGACAATAACCTTCTGAAAGAAGCCCCGGACGGGTTTAAGCGCACGGAACCGGTAGGAAAAGAGTTTAACAAGGAAAAAGAATCTTATACCCTGCAGGTGTCGGTAGAAGACTGCACCGGTTGCGAGCTTTGCGTGGAGGTTTGCCCCATGGAAAGCAAAACTACAGCAGGCTATAAAGCCATAAACATGACGGAACAGCTCCCGCTGCGCGAAGCGGAAAGAAAAAACTGGGAGTTTTTCCTCTCTCTGCCCGAAATGGACAGGAACCGCATAAGCCGGAATACGGTAAAAAACACCCAATTCCTACAGCCTTTATTTGAATTTTCGGGGGCTTGCAGCGGCTGCGGCGAAACGCCCTACATTAAATTGCTTACACAGTTGTACGGCGACAGGATGGTGGTTGCAAATGCCACAGGCTGCTCTTCCATTTACGGTGGCAACCTGCCTACAACTCCCTGGACTAAAAACGACGCCGGCCATGGTCCGGTATGGGCAAACTCACTTTTTGAAGACAATGCTGAATTTGGACTGGGCATAAAACTGGCCTATGACAAAAAAGCACAAATGGCTTCGCAGCTGCTGTTAGAAATGAAGGATGCAGCAGGGGAAACACTTGTAAACGAGATATTGAATGCGGACCAGAGCAGCGAAACAGGCATAAACAAACAAAGGGCAAATGTTCAGGAATTGATGAAAAGGCTTTCTACGATGAATACGGTTCAGGCAAAGCGCTTAATATCCATAGCCGAGCATTTAGTAAAAAAATCGCATTGGATAATCGGCGGCGACGGATGGGCTTACGACATAGGCTTCGGAGGCCTGGATCACATCCTTTCCTGCGGCAGAGATGTAAACGTATTGGTACTGGATACGGAAGTGTATTCCAATACCGGAGGACAGAAATCAAAATCGACACCCCTTGGCGCAAGCGCCAAATTTTCGGTTAACGGAAAGCCTACACCCAAAAAAGACCTTGCCATGCAGGCTGTTGCCTACGGTTCGGTATATGTTGCACAGGTGGCCATGGGCGCCAACGATATTCATACGGTACGCGCATTGCAGGAGGCAGAGGCATTCCCGGGCACTTCTTTGGTTATTGCCTATAGCCACTGCATTGCACATGGACTGAACATATCAAAGGGCGCCGAGCATCAGGACAAGGCTGTAAAAAGCGGCTACTGGCCCCTGTTCAGGTTTAATCCCCTGAAGCCAAAAGGTGAAAAATTCACCCTCGACAGCAAAGAGCCAACCTTGCCTCTCGAAGAATTTATGGGCAGCGAAACCAGGTTCAGCATCATAAAAAAGCAAAATCCGGAATATGCAGGCGAATTGTTGTCAATAGCAAGAAAAAATGCCGGCGAGAAATTGGAGAAGATGAAAGCCATGAAGAGTCTGTAATTTGAACAAGGGTACTCCTGCTTGGCTACCACCTAATACTGAAAAACTGCTTTACCAGTCATCATCGTCGTCGAAACCACAATTGATGCAGTAATGCGCTTTAAGGCGCAACACCAAACCAATACTTACAAAGGGCCCGCTTAGGCTAACAGGAATCCCTATTCCACCCTGAAATCCGTCTGATATTGGATTATATCCTTTCAAAAACCGGTACCCTGCCCTTAGCTCAAGGCCAAAATCTTTTGACTTCCCGAAATAATATTTACCAACCGCCGCAAGATGGAAGCCTACATGGGCTCCCGTAAAATCTGCGCTGTGGCTTGAATCGGGATAGGAACTGCCTCCGGAGTAAAAATCATCCCTTTCACCGCCCATAATTAAACCAATATCTATGCCCGCTTCAGCCCCAATCTGCAGGTTGTTTCCGGTATCTATGCCACGGGTATATTGCAGCACATCATTCAGAGACATATACCACAGATTGAAATTACCGTTGGTGCCATCGGGAAAGGAGGCACTATCGTGTATTCCGTTATTTGATCTGGTCATCTCAAACTGAAATTCATAGCCCCAGTTGTTCTGCTTACCGGTAACAAGTGTGGCTCCCATAAAAAAACTGTAGAGCAGGGCGTTTCCGTTATTCAGCTGCATATAACCCTTGCCGCCTTCCGAAGCATAAAGGTTTTGCCAGTAATTGTTCACTGCCTCCCCCTGATACATATTCAGGGGCGATATCATTGCCCCGAGGGTAATATAGGCACGGGTTACATTCAGGGATGAATTGTTAATGTCGCCGGAGTAATTATAGGGGTATGCAGGGTAGTTTAAAGTGTATACTTGTGGTATGGCAGTGCCGCTGAAAGTATCCTGTGTACCGTCGGCATACCTGATGGTTTTCACATTATACTTCTCAATATCATAGATCGGGCTGGTATCCAGATTCTGGTACTTCTTGTATTTAATCACTGTTGTACCTACCTCTAAGACTTTGGCTATGATACGGCCGCCATTGGTTTGTATAATGGTGTCCTGCGCCTTAATCGTATTTGCAAGGAACAACATTAAAAGCTGGTAATAAATTACAGTCCTCATGATTAGCGTTTATTAATCAAACGGAAATTCAAATATACCTGTAAAAAGAAGGGGCAGCCGGCTGACTGCCCCTCCATATAGGCTTAATTTATTGGTTGCTTGTAAGAGAGCTGTTCAGCCACAAGGGGCTTTTGCCGTCGGTTATAATCATTTTCACCTTGCCCGACTTTATCAGCTGCTTGGTTACATCGAGGCTCTTGTATTGTAGAATTTTCTGGGTAAGGCTCGAATCAATGATCTGTTGCGACTTTTTAGTTGCTTCGGCTGCAATCAGTTCCCGGGCCGCTTCTCTTTTTTGCTGCTCAATATCAAACTCCGCCTGCTTTTTCTGAAATTCTATGTCGTAGTTCTGCTTTTGCACGCGGAGCTGGTTATCTACTTCCTGCTGTTTAATCTTTTGCTCCGCCAGGACCTTATTCTTGATGGGATTAACAACATCCTGCGGCAGGTCGAGGTCTTTAATGAATACCTGATCAATTACAAAACCATATATCTTCAGATATGTATTCATCGCAATTTTAATATCCTCCGCTACCTCTGTCCTCTGCGTATTCAAGTCTTTGGCATAGTACTTTATGGTGCACTCGCGTGCAGCCGAAGCGAATATATCCTTTATAATCCTGTTCTGATAGTCAGTCCCGAATTTGGCAAATACCGACATTACCGAATCAGGTGTAAGGTGGTAAAGCATGGTAATATCCGTATTTATTTCAAGGCCTTCTTTCGAGGGCATTTCGCCATGCAGCGAGAAGGCCTGTACACGGGTATTAAAAGTTATTATGCGCGAAATAAAGAAATTATGAAGATGCCACCCCGGAGCAAGCGGCGTAGGTTTAATCTTTCCTAATTTCTGTTTTAATCCTACTTCGCCCGGGTAAATAACTCCGCATCCGGCAAGGGTAGTAATAACAAACAATATTAAAAGGACTCTGAATCTTTTGGTTATTTGAAGGCAAACAGCGCTTGCCATCGTTTTCAAGGATTTCATGGTATTATGGATTAAATAAATTAAAAATTGTTTCTGCTGTAACATTCTCTTTGCCGGCCCTGGAACAGTTTGTCAGCAAATGAGCATACCGCCTAATGCGGCACTACTGACTAAGCGGAAAACGGCGGCGCCCTAAATGCACATGCAGCCGGAAAATATAGTCCGACAATAACAGGAGGTTCTATATATATTATGTATGCACCTTTGGTAAAATCGGGGCTAATAGAAATACAAAGATTGGATTGAGCGCCTTTATACAATTGCAACAAATTACCCTGCCATCTGCCACACTCATCTATTGCATGATGAAAACTAATGCTATTTCTCTTCAAAGGCGGGTAATCACCCTTTTTACTCTTTGAATGCAGAGCCAAACCCACCGCCTGCTTTGGTAATGATTGATAATTGGGGAATGTTTGAGAAGATGAAGGTTGCGGTGAGACGAAACCTGCAGTAAGCAGCAAGGCCAGTATCGCGATTATATCCAGTTTCCTTTGAAATAAACGTTTCATCGCTCTTTAATTTTCAATATCAATATTACACAGAGAATCAGTAAAATTTATAAAAATTAACTTTGTTTAACTTCATCCTTCTGATTGATATGGCCTGTACGAGCGCAGGTTATCTCAAAACCCGTATTTTTGTTTAAACAATTACCTCCATGGCCTCAATCATTCCAGAAAACTACTCTTACCTTAAGCCATATTCCGGAGAGATAAACCGGAAGCAGTTCTGGGAGAATGTTGTTGCGCAGATCAATAAAGATACGGGATCGGAAAATGCTGTACATGTTAAGCTGGAAGACTTGCAGGGAGAAGAGGCAGCGGAGGCTATAGTAACGCATTTGCAAAAGCAATTACCCGCCTTTACTCCCAGGCTATCCGAAATACTTTACAGGATTGACATTGATGAAGAAAACACAAAAAGGCTGAAAAATCTTCCCGATGACCTTTATTTCAGGATACTTGCCGAGATGATTTTGAAAAGAGAAGTCATGAAAGTGCTGACAAAAGGTTTTCTTTCCGATAATACACGCTTATAGTGTCGCCGCCAGCCATAATAGTTTGCCTGATATCATATTTTGCCGTACTTATGCTCGTATCCTATTTTACGGGTAAAAGGAGCAGTAATGAAGGTTTTTTCCTCGCCAACCGAAAATCACCATGGTACCTTATTGCATTCGGGATGATCGGTTCATCCATTTCGGGGGTTACATTCATATCTGTACCGGGCTGGGTAAGGCAAACGGACTTTTCTTATTTTCAGGTTGCCCTGGGATACATCATAGGTTACTGGATTATAGCCTGGGTACTCCTGCCTGTATATTATCGTCTGCAACTAACATCCATATATACCTATCTGAAAGACAGGTTCGGTAAAAAAGGATACAAAACAGGGGCTGTATTTTTTCTTATATCGAGAATTACGGGCGCAGCATTCCGGCTCTATGTAGCCGTAGAGGTATTGCAGCTGTGCATATTCGACAGGCTGCACCTGCCTTTTATTTTAAACGCCACTGTGCTGGTTGGACTCATCTGGCTATATACCCGCCGCGGGGGCATGAATACGATCATCTGGACGGATGCCCTCCAAACATTCTTCCTGCTTTCTGCCGTAATTGCCACCATCATTTTAATAAGCAGGGAGCTCCATGTGGATTATACCGATTTATCGGCAAGTGTGATCTACGGGCCTTATTCGAAAATTTTTAACTGGGATGCGGGAAGTAAGTACTATTTCTTTAAAGAGTTCCTAAGCGGGATATTTATTGCTGTTGCCATGACGGGGCTCGATCAGGACATGATGCAGAAAAACCTTACATGCAAAACCCTTTCCGAAGCCAAAAAGAACATTTTCTCTTTTAGTATAGTGCAGGCCTTTGTGGTGCTTCTCTTTCTGATACTCGGTGTGCTTTTATATTATTTTGCCGACTTTAAACATATTGCATTGCCTGCCAAATCAGACGACCTCTACCCAACCCTTGCTACGGGCGGTTACCTGGGAACCCTTGTCGCCTTTCTTTTCATAATGGGCCTTACGGCTTCATCATTTGCAAGCTCCGACTCGGCGCTTACCGCGCTTACCACCTCGTTTTGCATTGACATCGTTAATATTGAAAGTAAGGATAGCAATCGGCAGTTATGGCTGCGCAAGTGGGTGCATATTGCAATGGCGGTAACTTTGGTTATAGTAATAATAATATATGATACACTGAACAACCCTGTTGTGATAAACGCTGTATTTACCGCTGCCGGATATACCTATGGCCCCTTGCTTGGGCTTTTTGGCTTCGGCCTGCTTACCAAAATGAAAGCCAATGACAACTGGATCCCATACATCAGCATTATCTCACCTTTGCTTTGCTTTGCCGCCGACAGGTTTTCTGCCTTATTGTTCAACGGTTATCATTTCGGATTTGAATTATTGATATTAAATGCTTTGCTTACCTTTACAGGGCTTTGGCTTTCTGCATCAGCCGGCCGGAATATTACAGCTTTCAGCAGGTAAGGGAATTGTACCGACTACCAAAAGAGAAATGACCAACACAGTAAATATTCTATCAATTGACGGGGGCGGTATCCGCGGAATAATGCCTGCAGTAATACTCGCGGGGCTTGAAAACAAACTGCAGCAGATTAGCGGAAATGCAGAAGCCCGGCTCTCCGGCTATTTTGATTTTTTTGCAGGAACAAGTATCGGGGGCTTGCTTTCCTGCGTGTACCTTGCCCCGAACGACAACGGGCTTGCAGGCACCAAATACTCGGCAGCCCAGGCGCCGGAATTTTATTTCGCCTATGCTGGAAATGCCTTCAAACCCAACAAAAAGCAGAGCCCTTACGAGAGCTTTCACAGATATGCTCCGGGAGGCTTGGAATCGCAGCTGAAACTGCTTTTTAAAGATATTAAATACAGCCAGCTCCTTAAGCCTTGTTATATCACCGCATATAATGTAAGCCTGATGAAACCTTGTGAATTTTTATCGGAACAGGCTAAACGGGAGCCTGACAGCGATTATTACGTCAGGGACATACTCCGCGCCACCTCTGCCCTGCCCGGATTATTCCCTCCGGCGAATATCTGCAGCCTTGCAGGAAAAGGCTCCTGCTTTGTCGACGGCAGCCTCTTCGCCCACAACCCCGCCTATAACGCCTATCTTCAAGCAAAAAAAATATTTCCCGATGCGCGGAATTTCCTGGTCTTGTCCCTTGGCACAGGCCTTGTTACCTCATTAAGCAGCGACATAAATATATCCGACAACAGCTATAAGAACTGGGCTAAACTATTGGCTGAACTCTCTTTCGGCGAATTTACAAGCGATACCGGTCTCCGCTTCGAGGAGGCTTTCAGGGAAGCGTCATCATCGCGGTATGTCCGTTTACAACCATCGCTGGAGGGATTGAACACGCTGCCTGATGATGTAACACCTCAAAATATAAATGAGTTATACGCAAGAGGACAGATGTTTCTGATGCAAAACGACAACCTATTATCTGAAATAGCGCGCAATTTGGTTGAGGCGGCAAACTCCTGAAAACCGCTTATGGCACAATCATGTAAAGGAAAGCCGGTTCCGCCGTGCCTTCCTGATGAACCAATTTTAACTTTTGAGGATACTTTTGTTCCACCGGCCCCATCATTCTCCACAATGTATTTATGATATTGCCGTCTGCTACATTGGGGTTAATTCTCAAACTTGCCAGCAACACATAGTTTACATGGTTTTTATTCAAATATGCAAGCACAGAGTCCGGATCGGTTGAGTAGGCTCGAAAAACAGGAAAGAAAATCTCCTTATCGGTATACATAAATGAAATTTCGGCTTTACGCGCCGCCACCATTGAATTGGCCGGCAGGTTGTCTGCACACCACTCACTCATTTTTATGTAGTTCGCCCAGTCGGGGGTAAATCCATAGGACATATCGCCATGCAGATTATGGTTAATCACCGGCATATTGGCAGCTGTGCGGTTAATCAGGCTTGCCCCGCTTGCGATAAAGGATATCACAATCAGATAAACAAGCATACTCTGCCCCGCCCAGGGTGCTTTCTTTAAGGCATCATAAATTGCATAAATAAAAATGAAAAGCAGAAAAGGCACATATACCATTACCAGACGGGGCTGGTCTATCTGTGTTTGAACGGCAAGAAACGTACAGCAAAGCATAACCCCGCAATAGAGTGCAGAGGCAAGGATATAGTTGTTTTTTGATTTTATGGCACGGTAAAGCGCAAAAACAGATAATCCTACAAAAAAGTAGGTGAGGGCTTTGTTGATATCAATTGCATCGGGCGACCGCAACCCTATCACCTGAAAGAAGCGCTTGGATAAATACAGATTAGCGTTGCCTATAAACCGCTCTCCGAACCCCGACATGGTTTCCACACCCTTGGATGGGTTATACTGGTCTTTAAGCATCAGGGCGCTGCGTTCGGCGCCCCACTCGGCTGATACATGAAAAATGAACTTTTTGATAAAACCGAAAAGAATATAGAAAAGAGCAAATGCACCGGTAAAATATGCGGCGCTGCGAAACTGCCTGCGAACAATAAAATACAATAAAAGCCCGGGCAGGGCGAACAAACCAACGCTCCTTGACAGAGAAAGCAGGAAAACAAACAAGGCTGAATACAGGAAATAAGGATAGGTGTCCTTTATGGAGCCTGCCGGCGCCTGGTTTAGCTTATCAATCAGCTTAAAGAAAAAGTAAAACACCAGCGCCTGCAGGAACATGAAACAGGCTTCGCTGTATGTAAGGCTTGCAAAGGAAAGTATGTAGGCATTGATGGACGTAAGAATAAGCACTGGAAAAAACACCAGCGCCGGCAAACGTTTTCTGAATGTTTTGAATAAGAAATAAAGGGCGAAAAAATTGAAAAGCAGCGACACAACCTTTAACAGTACGATACGTATGCCGAATAATGATATAAAAATGCTTAACACAAGCGGATAGAGTGGCCCCTGATAACTGGGAAAAGCCCCCTTGTGAATAAAATCGTATGCCCTTAGGATATAGCCCGAATCGTCGCCCCCTATATCCATACGGGCCTGAAAAAGCAATAACGAAAAGAGGGTGCAAAGTGAAAAAGCGAGAATGGTTATACCCTTTTCTTTTCTGTTCAGCCAGTTGTTCAATGACTCGTAAAGGGAGAGTTTAATTTCCTTCCCTTGATTATTTATGCGCGGGGGTACGGCTTTTCCTATAGGACGTTTGGCGGGGTTCCGCTTGTTGTGTTGAGCCATTTAAAATGCGGTATGGGATTAAGCAGTTTTTAACTTCATTACCTTGTTCAGATAATCCAATGCTCTTTTTATCCCGTCATTAAAATCTATTTTATGCCGGAAACCGAGCGCCATTTGCTTTGAAGTGTCGCCGGCCCGGGCAAAAACACCTTCCGGTTTATCGGATGTTCCTTCTATTACAGGTGTATAGCCGCATAAGGAGGCGGCCATGGCTGCAAACTGCTTGAAGGTGGTAAAAATGCCGGTCGACAGGTTGATTGCTTCTCCGTTGTCAATTTAATCCATGGCGCCGATCACGCCATCCACACAGTCTGATATATGTATAAAATCACGCATCTGGTCGCCGGTGCCCCAAACGGTGAGCTGGCTTTTACCTTTATTTTCAATTGCGCGCTTGCAAATGCTTGGAAAAGGATAGGTCATGTCCTGATCTTCGCCATAACCTGAAAACGGACGGTATGCTACCGAGCGCAGTCCGTGTCTTTCATAAGCCAGTTGTGCAAGATACTCGCAGGTAAGCTTGGCCCATCCATAGCTCATATCGGGCATTCCTATATCGTCCGAAAACCGGATCATATCCTCTTTAAGGAGGATATAACCCTTCTGACGCTGGTATTTAATGGGGTAAGCCGCGCTGGAACTAAAGCAAATTGTTTTTTGGGGTTTAGCTTTCACGGCCCACTGCCAGTATTCCGAGTCAATTGAAAGATCGTCGGCAACCGCCAGCGGATTGTTCTCAATCATCAGCCTGCCACCGACCATGGCAGCCAGATGGAAGCAATAATCAAAGTCGGTGTCCTGCACCCTTTTGAAGAATTGCCTGCAGTCTTCCTTATAAAATTTGAAATTCTTATAATCGTAAGGATTGAACAGAGGCCACTTTTCAGGGTCAATGCCGCCCGTGTATTTGGCAACAGGATCAACGCAGTGCACTTCGTATCCCATATCCAACAATTTGTGGGTAAAATGCCTGCCGACAAAGCCTGCGCCGCCGGTAATTAGCGCTTTCTTCATAAATTTTTCTTAGGAATGATTATTCATTGATGCTTTCAGGGCTTTACAAAACTACATGAAAAAAACACATCGGCTATTGCCTTGTCCCGAATATCAGGCTTCCGATTCTAACCATATTGCTCCCTTCCTCAATGGCTATGCGGTAATCACCGGTCATACCCATGGATAAATAACGCATATCTAAAGCAGTTTCATGCTTTTTATAAAGCAGTGCCAGGTCATGAAATTCCTTTCTTACCTGAATTGGATCAGCCGTATGAGTTGCCATACCCATCAGTCCAATAACCTTTGCGCCGCCAGCCGATATAGACGGACCACCGCCTTCTGCGGCAGT
>JABEUT010000062.1 GCA_013044305.1 Bacteroidia bacterium | reverse complement strand
GGATATTTTGCATGATGTAGGCGTACAGTATGCAAAAGCAGTTTAAATTTATGCCGTAATTAAAACCAATATTCTATGCCTACAGCAAAAGTAACCCTCGGTAATGAAGATTTTACAGCATCTGCAACCATTCGCAATCATAAGGTAATTCTTGATGAACCAGAAGCCAGCGGCGGAAAGGATAAAGGACCTACCGCTATGGAGATGGTTTGCGCCGCTCTTGCCGCCTGCACCGTTACCACGGTAAAAATGTACCTGAACCACAAAAAGTGGGCAACGGAAGGTGTAATTGCCGAAGTGGTTCAGTCAAAAGACGAGGCCGGAAGGAATATTTTTAAACGCAGCATTCAGGTGCTTGGAACATTCGATGCCGAACAAAAGAACAGGATGCTTGCCATCGCAAACAAGTGCCCTGTGCATAAGGCATTGGAAGCGGGCAACACCATCGAAACCACTCTTACCTGATCAGTTTCTCAAATCTTCCACCTCAACGCCGGGATAATCCTTTTTATTAAAGGTAAAGGTGCCTGAAGGCAGATCGGCGTCGGGGTTAAAGGAGTTCACCACATATTTTACGGAGGTGCCGTCTTTCATCAGTACCATAATTTGAGTGATTGTGCCCTTATCCTTGTTGATGGTAAGCTTAAGGGTATGGTATTTTTCCTGCTCGGGGCGTTTAGGATATAGGTCTATCACGTCCATGGTTGCGGCACCCGATTTGGTTTCGCTTTCCAGATGGCTCTTAAACCCTTTTTCGTAAATGGTGAATATGGAAGTTGGCGAAATGTTGCCTTTGTCGGGATCTGACTCTACATTATTTATCTGAACCTCATTTGCGTCTTTCAGGTAGGTCCACGTGGTGGCGCTGTCGCAAAATACGGTTTGGTTCTTAATATCAAGCCTGTATTTCGCCCCCTTTGAACACAAACTTCCCTTCTGCGGATCGCCCGGCTGCTTGTTCCTGTCATATATTACAATGGTGAACTCGGCCTTGATGGCCTTGTAGGTCTTTGCCTTTTTACTTAGCGATTGTATTATCTCCCTTGCCTTTGGATCGGCGGATTCCTCTGTTTGGGCTTTCAGCAGAACAGCACAGGCAGAAAGTACGCACAGTATTAAAATCTTCTTCACTACTTTGGTATAATGTTGTTTCAAAAATACTAAAATTCCGCTTTTTGCACCGGTTAAAATAAGTTAAAACCGCGCAGGCTACATGAACTGACAAAAGGATATTGTATATAAACCTATCTTTATGATACCATTATGATTTATATGGATAAACGGGCCGCCAAACTTTTAAAATGGTACGATGAAAATAAAAGGGACCTGCCCTGGAGAAACACGAAAGAGCCTTATCAGATCTGGCTGTCGGAAATTATATTGCAGCAAACGCGAGTCAGCCAGGGACTTGATTATTACCGCCGCTTTGTGGAATCTTACCCCGACATTCATGCACTGGCGGCCGCACCGGAGCGCGATGTTCTGAAACTATGGCAGGGCTTGGGATATTATTCGCGCGCCCGCAATATGCTTCATACCGCAAGAGACATAGTGCAGCGGACGGATGGGGTGTTTCCGGTAAAGTACGAAGATATCCGCAGGCTAAAAGGGATAGGTAACTACACCGCCGCGGCAATAGCCTCATTCGCCTATAACCAGCCCTATGCTGTTCTCGATGGCAACGTGATGCGCGTATATTCAAGGCTTACCGGCTTTACAGAACCGATAGACAACCCAAAGGGGAGGAAAAAACTGCAGCATATAGCCGACGAATTTTTGGTTAAGGAAAACCCATCGGATTACAACCAGGCTCTAATGGAGCTTGGTGCCATGCTTTGCCTGCCCAAAAACCCCCGTTGCGCAATTTGCCCTCTTCAGATTTATTGCAGCGCCTATGCTACTCATTCGGTTGGGGTTATACCGGTAAAGCAGGCTAAAAAGCAGAAAAAGAAACGCTTCCTGAACTATCTGGTTATACAATCGGGAGATAAAATAGTTTTAAGAAAACGCACACGGGGCGATATATGGCAGGGCCTGTATGACTTTCCATGTATTGAAACCACTTCATCCGCCAAGGTAGCTTACCTGACAGAGACCAGCCAATGGCAAAGCATTTTCGGCAGGAAAAAGCATGCCATAGAAGCGGTATCGGGCGAATACAGGCATATATTAACGCACCGGACATTGCTTGCAACATTTGTTAAAATTCAATCTGGCGATAAGGCAATGATACTGCCCGAAGGCTGCGAATGGGTAAGCCTGCGAAAGCTGCATACTTTTCCGGTGCCGCGTTTAATAGATCGCTATCTTAGCGCCAACTTATAATATACACCGAAGATGGGGATGATAATTTATAACGTAACGATAAATGTGGACGACAACACCCACAGCGCCTGGCTTGAATGGATGCAGCAGATTCATATCCCCGATGTATTGAGCACCGGCCTGTTTACTGGTTACCGCCTTTGCCGCCTGCTTGATGTGGAAGATGAGGGCGCCACCTATTCGGTGCAATACTCATGCAAGAGCCTTGATGAATATCACCGGTACAAGGCTGAACATGCACCACGGCTGCAACAGGAGGCTCTTATAAAGTTCGGAGAAAAGTTTACCGCCTTCCGTACCTTGCTCGAGGTGGTGGAATAGTTTTTTTCATAGGTCGCGATGCGTGTTCAGTCTTTTTGAACAAGGTTTTCACTTCTTCGTTTGTCAGATACCTCCACTCACCTCTGCCCAGGCCATGCAGGGTTAGCCCGGCATAGCCTACCCGGTCGAGGGCCATAACCTTAAAGCCAAGCGCTTCAAATATCCTGCGTACTATGCGGTTTCTGCCGGAATGCATCACCAGCATCACATTCTCTCCGCCTTCTCCTTTTATATGATTAGCTTCGTCAGCCAGTGCAAGACCGTCTTCGAGCATAACTCCGTTTCTTATTTTTTTTATGGTTTCGAAGGGCACTTCCCGTTCCAGCCGCACTTTATAAACTTTTCTGACCTCTCCGGCGGGATGCATAAGGCGATTGGCAAGTTCGCCGTCGTTGGTTAAGAGCAACAAGCCCGTGGTATTCCTGTCGAGTCTGCCAACAGGGTAAATGCTTTCGTCGCAGGCGCCGCGTACAAGAGCCATAACGGTTTTTCTGCCTCGTTCATC
>JABEUT010000061.1 GCA_013044305.1 Bacteroidia bacterium | reverse complement strand
TTCGGCATACCGGTCATCGAGGCTATGAAGTGCCACGTACCGGTAATAATTTCCAACGCTACCTCACTACCCGAAGTGGCCGGTGATGCGGCATTGCAGGCAGACCCCTTTTCGGCAGAATCAATTGAAAAGGCACTTACCGCCATTGCTCTGAATGAAAGCCTGCGAAAAGAACTTGTGGAAAAAGGCGATGCCCGTTGTTCCTTCTTTTCATGGGAAAAGACCGCCGGACTCACATGGGAATCAATAGAAAAAACCGTTGCTTTATGCCGCTCAAACCCTGCCTGAACAAAAGCCTTACGGAGGCCGGATGCGATGAAGCCGGGCGCGGATGCCTTGCCGGTCCGGTGTTTGCAGCCGCCGTTATACTTCCAAAATATTTCAGCAATCCGCTACTGAACGATTCCAAACAGATGACCGAAGCAGACCGGTATGAAATGCGTAACATCATTGAAAAGGAAGCCATCGCCTACGGTATAGGACAGGCAAGCAGCCTGGAAATTGATGACATTAACATACTGAACGCCTCGTTCCTTGCCATGCACCGCGCCCTGGAACAGTTAAAAACAATACCTGAATTTATACTGGTGGACGGCAACAGGTTTAAGCCATTCAAAAGCATACCGTATAAATGCATTATCAAAGGTGATGGGAAATACGCTGCCATAGCCGCCGCATCGGTACTGGCAAAAACCTACCGCGACGATTTTATGACAGCGCTGCACCAAAAGTACCCCGGCTATGGATGGGACAATAATAAGGGATACGGCACAAAAAAGCACCGCGAAGCCATAGAAAAAATAGGGACCGCACCCTGCCACAGGAAAAGTTTTCAGTTAATAGCATGGGATTTATTTCATCAGCATTGAAACCACGAATGAAAAAAATAGCCTTGATAATTGTATTGCTCCTGCTTGCCGCTGCGGGTATTATCGAATACACTCGCCTTAAAAAACAGGAGATACCGCCAAGCAACGCAATTGCCGCCGTACCTATTAACGCCTCATTCATAATGGAGGTGCCGAGGGCCTATGCGCTGATACGCAACCTTACCCAGACCAACCTGATGTGGCAGGAGTTGATGGGAACCGAATATGTTTCCAAACTAAACCAATCACTTCATTTTTTGGATTCATTAACGATAGGTCATCCTGAAATTCATAACATATTCGACCAAAACCCTCTGTTTATTGCAGGCGTAACAAGCGGACAGGATCATTTTGGATACCTGTATTGCTGTCCGGCCGGGGCAACAACCGGTCAGCCGGCGGCAGAGCAGTTTCTTAAATCCATTTTTACGGAAGGGCAATTTAATGAGACAGAATATGAAGGAACCGCCATTTACTGCCTTAAGAAACCGGGCTGGAGCGATTTTTATTGCGCTTTCCTAAATGGCATTGCCGTGGCTTCGGAGCAGCTTGCTTTGGTGCAGCAGTCGCTTAGGCAAATGGATAAAAACATTTCGCTTAGGGATAATAAATACTTCACTAAGGTACTTGGCACGAGCGACCAGCAGTCCATGGCAAACCTGTTCATCAATTTTCAGGAAATCAATGACGCCGCTGAACCTTTTATATCCAGGAATTTTCGTTCCGAACTGCTTTTACTGAACAGTTTTGCCGAATGGATGGAACTCGATTTAAACTTTACACCGAACGAAGCCATAATGAACGGCTTCACCGACGCCGATACCTTAAGCAGCCAGTTCCTCCAGCTGTTCAACGGGCAAACCTTGCACCAGCCCTCAACCGCATCCGTACTACCGGTAAATACAGCCCTGATGTGCAGCTTTGAGCTAAGCGACCTCCGCGGGTTTATGAAGCGCTACAAAAAGTTCCTCGACGGACATCGCAAACTATACAAGCGAAATGAATGGATGGAAGCGGTTGAAAGGACTTACGGCATTAACCCTGAAAATTACTTTTACCGCTGGTTTGGCAACGAAATGACCCTTGCAATTACCGAACCTTCCGACAGCGCGCTTCAAAATAATACATACGCAATAGTAAACACCGGTGATCCGAAGGACGCCGCCGATGCCCTTGACAGCCTTGCCTCCATAACCGCTCAACAGGGCAAACAGCCTTTCAGCACGGATTATATGAATCACAGAATAGGGCGCATCGAACTTGATGGAATTCTGCCCAATATACTTGGCGAAACCTTTGAGCAATTGAAACAATGCTACTTTACCATATCTGATAACTATGTTATCTTTTCAAACACCGCCGATGCGCTCAAATCCTTCATTTCGCAGATCGACGGCGGCAACACGCTTGCAAAAGACCCTTACTACCGTTCGTTTGTTAAAGATCATGTGGCCGACGAGTCGGGGATATATATATACAACAACATTGCACTTTCCTCCGTATTATATGAACAGCAACTTGATAAGGATAATGCATCAGCCCTGAAGGAGCATTTGGGTATCTGCAAAAAATTCCAGGCACTGGCCATTCAGTTCACCCCCATGCAGGGCATGTTTTACACCAATGCCTACCTGAAGTATAATCCGCAGTATAAGAAACAGGCGGGAGCCCTGTGGCAAGCATCTCTTGATACCACCTTGGCAATTACGCCCTGCTGGGTTACCGACTTTCATACGGGCAACAAATTCATTCTGGTGCAGGATGTAGCGGACAATAGTTACCTGATAAGCAACACCGGACAAATTCAGTGGAAAAGAAAACTCGAAGGCAGAATGCAAGGCGAAGCCCATGATATTGATGCGCTCGGAAATGGTAAAATTCAGTTCCTCTTTAATACACCTGATAATATTTATGCACTCGACCGAAAAGGGAATAATGTAGCAGGCTTTCCGGTTAAATTAACCTCTCCGGCTGCAGGGCCTGTTTCATTGTTTGATTATGACAACAACAAAAAATACAGGATAATTGTTTGCACCGGCAACAAAAGAGTACTGGAATACGACTTAAGCGGCAACCCTGTAAAAGACTGGCAAAAACCCGAAACAATGGAGAAGATAACCTGCCCGTTGAAGCATGTTACCATCAACGATAAGGATTACCTGCTGGCAGTGGATGCGGACGGTAACCTATATGCCTGGAACCGTAAAGGCGAAACAAGAATCAAATTTCATCATAAATTGCCGCCTCATCTTTCCAGTTTCTATTGCACCGGCTTTGCCGATATGGAAAACACATTTATATGGGCGGCAGACTCTTCCGGCGCTGTGTACCGTTTAAGCTTCACCGATGAACTTACCCGGGAAAGTTATCTTTCCGGCTCCTACAGGCATATCCCCTTTGCCTTATCCGACCTTGAAGGAAAGGGCAGCGCCGACCTGATATTTCAGGCGCCGGAAGAGTTGTATGCTTACAAC
>JABEUT010000003.1 GCA_013044305.1 Bacteroidia bacterium | reverse complement strand
TTGCCCCTCAACTTATTTGGTTTGCAGGGGATATCCGCACGGAAATGGCGGCAGTCGAATTTTATTTCTTTTAAATCCATTTGTTCCGGTCTGGCTTACAGTTCTGTATTGACGGTCTTTTCAATGTGGTAAGATACTTTCTCATTATTAATCTGTGAAATAAGCTCTCCGATAAACCCGGCAAGGAAGAATTGCGTGCCAAGGATCATGGCAAGCAGGCCGAAATAAAATATGGGACGGTCGGTCATTTTGTAAATATGATTCACAAATTTATCGTAGGTAAGAATGGCTGCAATAACAAAGCCTGCAAGAAAAATAAGGCTGCCCAGCAGCCCGAACAGATGCATGGGTTTGCGGGCGAATTTTGTTACAAATCCTATAGATAGCAAATCGAGGAATCCGTTGATGAAGCGGTTCACGCCGAATTTGCTGGTTCCGTACTTGCGTGCCTGGTGCTGCACTGCTTTTTCACCTATCTTGGAAAAGCCGTTCCACTTGGCTATTACCGGAATATAGCGATGCATTTCGCCATGTATCTGAATATTCTTAACAACGATATTCTTATAGGCCTTCAGCCCGCAGTTAAAGTCGTGGAGGGAGATGCCCGACATGCGGCGCGTGGCCCAGTTAAAAAGTTTGGTAGGAATGGTTTTGGTTATCGGGTCGTAGCGCTTCTGTTTCCAGCCCGAAACCAGATCGAAACCGTCATTCGATACCATTTTGTATAATTCGGGAATCTCGTCGGGCGAATCCTGCAAATCTGCATCCATTGTAATAACAACCTTGCCCTTTGCCTGTTTGAACGCCACATTCAGCGCGGCAGACTTGCCATAATTGCGGCGCATTTTTATTCCTTTTATGTTCTTATTCCCTGCGGATATTTTTTCAATGACATTCCAGGAGTTATCCGTGCTTCCATCGTCGGTAAGCAGTACTTCATAAGTGAAGTTATTCTGCGACATAACCTTATCAATCCAGGAGCATAGCTCCGGCAGAGACTCGGCTTCGTTATATAACGGTACTACAACAGATATATCCATTATGAATATATAGAATTTAATAATGAATTGCTGTATGGCTCTCCAAATATGCGGACAATGGCTATATTATTGCAAGTTCGAACTGTTGTCATCTTCAATAAACGGTTTGTTTTTTATGCTCACCCCTGCGGATACCAATGAGAGTATTGCTCCTGTTAGTACAGATACCAGAAGGCCTATGATAACCATTGGTACTGGCTTAAACATCATCCGGTCAACGCTTAACGCCTTATCTATTGCATCCGGCTGCATTCCGCTATTAACCATTTGTGCCTGTACCTGGGCAAGCAACTTTTCAGGCAGGTCAGGGTGCATTTGCAAATATACAAAGTAATGTATGGTAAGGGCTACTGCAATAACCAGCGTCATAAGCAAGCCGGCTTTATAGCCTTCGCCAAAAGTGAGATAACCGCCGTTGGCTTTCCTGTACATGAAAGTACCTAAGATCAATCCTGCCAAAAAAATTAGGTACCCTATCCAGCCTAAGGCTTTGTTGGGGTGATCGGGATTGTTGGTAACTTCGTACACCACTATATAGACAATGGAGGTGTAAATGGCCCAGCTTAATATAACTGTGGATTTTTTCATAATCAGACTGTAGGGTTAAGGTATATTCAGGGTTGTAAAATTAATGTAATAGAAACGGGGCAAGTATTTATAATGCTACCTTTGCAAAAGTAGTTTATTTATAAAATCAGGGTCAATGGATAAAAAAATGGTTACCACAGGGCTGGAAATTCCGGGCTGGCGCATTTCAGGAAATTTAGGGGTGGTTCGGGGAATCACAGTACGCTCAAGAAATTTTTTTGTTAACATAGGTGCATCGCTTCAGGCCTTGCGGGGAGGCAACATTTCACTTTATACCGATTTGTGCGAGAAAGCCCGTGAGGAAGCCTTTGAGCTTATGCTGCAGCATGCCGATACCATGGGTGCGAATGCCATTATTTCCGTCAGATATGATGCGAATGATATTATGAGCGGCATTACAGAGGTGTTGGCTTATGGCACTGCGGTTGTGGTGGAAAAAGTTTCGGCCTGAATTCTTAATTTTTTTGTGCGTACATCACGTCCTTTACCGCTTTTACGAGTTTGGGAACGTTAGGCAGCGCAGCCTCAATCAGTGTTGGAGCGTAGGGCAGGGGCACATCGGCGCAGGTAACGCGCCTTACTGGTGCATCCAGGTAATCAAACGCATCCTTTTGCACTTTAAATGCCACTTCAGAGGCTATAGAGGCCAGCGGCCATGCCTCCTCCAGTATTACCAGCCGGTTGGTTTTCTTCACCGATTCTATTACGGTGGCATAGTCTATCGGACGGATGCTGCGCAGGTCAATAACTTCGGCCGAAACATTATCCTTCTGTAACTCGGCGGCGGCAGCGAGCGCTACTTTCATTATTTTTCCGAAGGATACAATGGTTACATCGCTCCCCTGACGTTTTACCTCGGCTACGCCTATCGGTATAAGGTATTCCCCTTCGGGTATTTCGCCTTTATCGCCATACATCTGTTCCGATTCCATAAATATAACAGGGTCGTCATCGCGTATGGCGGACTTGAGCAGGCCTTTTGCATCGGCAGGATTTGAAGGCACAATTACTTTCAGACCCGCACAATTGGCATACCAGCTGTCGAATGAGTTGGAGTGCTGGGCGCCTAACATGCCCGCCGAACCGGTAGGCCCTCTGAAAACGATAGGGATAGGCACCTGCCCGCCCGACATGCTTAGCATCTTGGAGGCGGAGTTTACAACCTGGTCGATAGCCACCAGTGAAAAGTTGAAGGTCATAAATTCAATGATAGGACGCAAGCCGTTCATGGCCGCACCAACTCCTATTCCGGCAAATCCAAGTTCGGCGATAGGGGTATCTATTACACGACGCTCGCCGAACTCGTCGAGCATTCCCTGGCTTACCTTATAAGCACCGTTATATTGCGCCACTTCTTCGCCCATAAGAAAAACACGCGCATCGCGGCGCATTTCTTCCGTCATTGCCTCACGCAGAGCCTCTCTGAAAAAAACTGTTTTCATATTTAATTATTGATGACAAAGATAATTAAGATTTTATCAGGGCTTTATCAGTTTGCAGACAACAGTTTTTTCACCATTTCCGATATTGCCCTTCCTTCGGCCTTGCCGGCAAGTTGTTTGGAGGCAATGCCCATTACCTTACCCATATCGGCCATTGATGTGGCGCCCGCGGAGGCTATTGCAGCTTTAACGGCATTTTCCAGTTCCTCTGCCGACATTTGTTTTGGCAGGAAGCTTTCAATCACCCTGGCCTGTGAAATTTCAATATCAGCTAAATCGGCACGCTGCTGCCCGTTATATATATCGGCCGATTCACGCCGCTGCTTTACCATCTTCATCAGGGTTTTCAGTTCGGCGTCTTCGCTGCTGCCTTTCTCCGAAGTCTTCAGCAGCAATATCTCCGCTTTTATAGCCCGCAATGCCTCCAGCCTTCTGTTGTCTTTGGCGAGCATGGCGGTTTTTATTTCCGCATTTACTTTTTCTTCCAGAGTCATAATCTTGTTTTATTTATAGTGGATCCTTTAAGAACTTGATTGTTTCAGATGGGTTAGGGGAGGTGAATACGGTATTTCCGGCCACCAGAACATCGGCGCCGGCGCGTATGAGCGGCAGGGCATTGTCTAGGTCAACTCCGCCGTCAACTTCTATTTTGGCTTTCGAGCTGGTTTCCATTATCAGTTCCTTTAGCCTTAGCACTTTATTAAAGGTGTGTTCAATGAATTTTTGCCCGCCAAAGCCGGGGTTTACAGACATGAGGCAAACCATATCAATGTTTGTAATAATGTCTTCGAGCAGTGAGACGGGTGTATGCGGGTTTATAGCAACACCGGCCTTCATGCCCAGATGCTTGATATTTTGAATAGTGCGATGCAGGTGTGTACAGGCCTCAATGTGAACCGACAGAATAGAGGCGCCGGCTTTTTTAAACTCCTCTACATATTTGTCAGGGTTAACAATCATCAGATGAACATCGAGGGGTTTTTTGGCCTTACCTGCAATAGCCTTTATTACCGGGAAGCCGAAGGAGATATTTGGTACAAAAACGCCGTCCATCACATCCAGATGAAACCAGTCGGCTTCACTTTTGTTTACCATGCTGATTGCGCCGTTCAGGTCGGTAAAATCGGCAGATAGTATTGAGGGCGCAACCAAAGCAGGCATAGTGGTGGATGTATTAGGATAGTTATATGACAAAAGTAGGCAATTTTTCAGTTTCTCTTTTAAAAAGCGAGTTCTCATTCCTCATTATGTTCATGTTCCTTGCCCGAAAGTTATTTGTATTGCCGCCCTGCCTTATGGTGCGGGGAATGCTTTCTATTTGTTGATGATAAGCGGATGTATCGGATACACCGGATTGTTATTGGTTTATTCATAAGATGTTTTTTTGCGTCCCGATTTTAGCGGGAGTAAATGGGTGTAATATTGTTTGAGGAAAGGTCATTTTTTAGTATTTTTCGTTTATTCAGGCTTTGAGTAATTTGTCTTTTTGAA
>JABEUT010000335.1 GCA_013044305.1 Bacteroidia bacterium | reverse complement strand
TGGTTAGCATAGATTGATGATGTTTGATTGTTGATTGGGAAGTAAAATACTATTGGGGTGATAAACCTTGCCTGCAAACCGCAGCAAATCGCTGCCGTTGGAGCAGGGGAAAACAGCTAATTTACCGCAAATATATGGAAATATTAAGCCCTCTGGGCACTGGCCAAATTATGAGCTTACACTTGATTTATAAAGGATAAAGATATAAATAATGTCGGTCATTTGTAAAATTATTCATTCAGCAGACAGACTGCCAGGATCAAAGAACCTGCCTGTCATCACATATATAATGCCCTGCATAATCACTATAACTTTTAGTTATGTAGAATAAGTTTTTATGAATTGACAAGCGCCTGCAAGCAACCTAATTTTGCCTTATCAAAACAAAGGTTTCATGAAAATACAAAAGGCGATATACCTGACGGCGGCGGCGCTTTGTGCCATGCCCTTTATCGGTACGCCCGAAGCATTACTCATCGGATTAATACTTGCCCTTACGGTGGCCAATCCATACCGCGAAACCGTTAAAACCCTTACCCATGTCCTGCTTCAGGCATCGGTGGTAGGCCTGGGTTTCGGAATGAATATGATGCAGGCGGCAACAGCGGGCAAACAGGGCATCTGGTTTACCATATTCTCCATCTTTTCCACGCTTATTATAGGCTTTCTTGCCGGCAGGTTGCTGAAGGTGGACAAGAACACCTCTTTTCTTATATCATCGGGTACCGCTATCTGCGGAGGCAGCGCCATAGCTGCATTGTCGGGTGTTATAGAAGCAAACGAAAAGCAAATATCCACCGGATTGGGCACCATTTTTATACTCAATTCCGTTGCGCTTTTCATATTCCCGTGGCTCGGCGGTCTGCTGCACCTGTCGCAGCACCAGTTCGGAGTATGGGCTGCTATTGCCATACACGATACAAGCTCGGTAGCAGGCGCCGCCAATAAGTATGGAGTTCAGGCATTGCAGACTGCAGTAACCATTAAGCTTGAAAGGGCTTTATGGATTATCCCCGTAAGCCTGCTTGCTGCGCTTTGGTTTAAGAAGAAATCAGGAAAAATAAAAATACCCTACTTTATTTTCTTGTTTGTTGCCGCCATGCTGCTTAACACATTTGTGCCGGCTATTCATCCGGTTTCTCATTTTGTGGTGATAGCCGCAACTGTAGGGCTGAAGATTACGCTGTTCCTGATCGGGACAAGGCTTACCGCAGAGCTGATACGGTCGGTGGGCGTGCGGCCGCTCATTCAGGGTGTAGCCCTCTGGTTCTTTATCTCTGTAATATCCCTTGCATCCGTAATGTATCTGGTAAAGTAAGAGCGCACAACTTTCATACGGGCTGCAAGGGCTTTCCATGTGCATATGTGTGTGCGTATAACGGCAGCGCCTTTTCCGGCGGTTCAGTTCAGCTTGCCAAATACTATGCTAAAGTTTTTCCGTATCTGTTCTGTTCCCGGATTGTGTATGCTGCCTGTGTGGGTATGACGCATTTTGCCTTGCGGCGCAAATTTTCCATTTGCTATATCTTTTCCAATTATTCGGTATGCTTCACGGAACGGCATCCCCTTTTTTACCAGCCCGTTCACCGCCTCAACGCTATACAGGTAGGCATAACGCTTGTCCTTAAGAATATCCTTGTTCACCCTCATTTGAGGCAGAGTATATGAAACTATTTCCAGACACTCCTTGAGTTGGGCTATAGCCGGAAAAATGGTTTCTTTGGTAAGCTGCATGTCGCGGTGGTAGCCGCTGGGCAGATTGGAGGTTAGCAGGGTGAGTTGGTTGGGAACGGCCTGTATCAGGTTGCATTTGCCCCTTACCAGTTCAAAAATATCGGGGTTCTTTTTGTGGGGCATAATGCTGCTGCCTGTTGTCAGTTCATCGGGGAATGATATAAAGCCGAAGTTCTGCGACATGTACAGGCACACGTCGTAAGAAAACTTACCAAGAGTTTGGGCAATGGCCGAAAGGGCGACAGCTACCGCTTTTTCAGTTTTACCCCGCGTCATTTGGGCATAAACGGAGTTTACATTCAGGCTTTCAAAGCCCAGCAGTCTGGTGGTAAGTTCGCGGTCAATAGGGAAGGAGGAGCCATACCCCGCCGCGCTGCCGAGGGGGTTTTTGTTGCATATATGGTATGCCGCCGCCACCAGCTCCATATCGTCGCACAGGCTTTCGGCGTAGGCGCCGAGCCATAATCCGAACGATGATGGCATGGCTATCTGAAAATGCGTGTAACCGGGCAACATAATACTTTTGTGCTTTTCGCTAAGGTCCAAAAAAATATCGAAAAGTACCTGCACCCTCGAAGAAATATCTTTCAATTCGGCTTTCAGGTATAGTTTCAGGGCTGTAAGCACCTGGTCGTTCCTCGACCTGCCCAGGTGTATCTTTTTGCCCGCCTCGCCCGCCGCTGCAGTCAGCTGTATCTCTATCTGCGAGTGAACATCTTCCACTCCGGCATCAATTTTAAATTTACCCTGTTCTATCTGCCTCGCAATGGCATTGAATGCGGGCATGAGCTTTTTCATATCGGCCTTATTCAGCAGGCCGCACTTTTCGAGCATTACGGCATGGGCTTTTGATGCGCGCACGTCGTAGGGGGCAAGCAGCAGGTCATATTCCTTATCGCTTCCAATGGTAAATTGTTCCACCAGTTTATTTAATTCCGTATCCTTTTGCCAGAGCTTTTTAGTCATGCCGTAATTATTTTATCAAGCATTTTTATATACAGGTCAATGCCCTCATTTATTTCGTGAAGATAGATAAATTCATCGGCGATATGGGAGCGCGCCGAATCGCCAGGACCTATTTTTAGACTCGGGAAGGGCATGAGAGCCCTGTCGGAAATGGTCGGCGAACCGTAGGATTTTAAGCCCAAAGATTTGCCGGCTTTCACTATCGCGTGGTCTTCGGAAATAAAGGAGGAGCGCAACCGCAGCGACCGCGGCTTAACTTCGCAACGCACACCGCGCTTTACGGTCTCCACTATCTCCTCGTTGGTATAACATTCGTTCACCCTTATATCTACGGTAAAGCGGCAGGCATCCGGAACAACGTTATGAAGGGTTCCGGCGCTTATTACTGTTACCGTCATTTTTACCTCTCCGAGCAGCTCCGATACTTTCGGGAACCTGAAATCCCTGAACCATTCCATGCAGGGCATGGCCTCGTATATTGCGTTGATGCCCTCGTTTCTTGCGGCATGGCCCGCCTTGCCGTGTGCAAGGCAGTCGAGCACCACCACGCCTTTTTCGGCCACAGCCATTTGCATCAGGGTAGGTTCTCCGACAAGGGCAAAATTTATTTTGCCGAACATTGGCAGTACTGCGCTTATTCCGTTGGGGCCCGAAGTTTCTTCCTCGGCAGTAGCCGCAAACAGGAGGTTGTATTTTAAATTCTTATGCTGGTAATAATGCAAAAACAGAGCAAGAAGCGACACCAGGGCGCCGCCCGCATCATTGCTGCCAAGCCCGAACAGTTTGCCGTTTTCTATAACGGGTTCATGGGGGTTGCGGGTATAGCTCTGGTTGGGTTTTACCGTGTCGTGATGCGAATTGAGGAGCAGGACAGGCCTGGTACTGTCATAATATCGATTAAGCGCCCACACATTATTCAGGTGCCGCCGAACCGTAACGCCCTTCTTTTCAAGAAATAACCGGATGGCATCCGCGCTCCCATTCTCCTCACCGCTCAAGGAGGGAATGGAGATTAAGGTTTTTAACAATTCTATGGCTTCGCCATGCTGCATCCTGATTTTTTAGGCTTTTCAAAGACAAAGATAACAAGGCTTAGGCAACCTGATTATCTTCAGCTAGCTCTTAACGCTAATTACATCGTCTAAAAAACAGGATTAAATGATGCCGTAAAGTAAATTCCACGATGTTTTGAAACCCCGTAGGGGTTGAATACTAGCAGCCCCGCCTTTTAAGGCGGGG
>JABEUT010000334.1 GCA_013044305.1 Bacteroidia bacterium | reverse complement strand
GATATGAAAGCATTTTATAGTAAAGAAAAGGGTATAGCAATAAGTTTTGAAGATATTTACCTGCTGAACGGGGCGCGGACTCCCTTCGGTAAATACTGCGGCACCCTCGGCGGAGTTTCTCCAACCGATCTGGGCATATTTGCCGGGCGTGCGGCGCTCGAAAAAGCCAAAACAAGACCCGATGAAATAAATCAGGTGATAACTGCCAATATAGGTCAAAGTTCATACGACGCCTATTTTCTTCCCCGCCATATATCGCTTTTTTGCAACGTACCTATGGAGGTTCCGGCGCTGCTTGTTCAGCGTATCTGCGGATCGGGCTTCGAAACCATGATTACCGCCGCCGAACAGATAACGCTTGGTAAGGCGGAAACCATACTTTGCACGGGCTCCGAAAACATGTCGCTGTCGCCCACCGCAAGTTTTGGGAACCGTATGGGCTATATGCTTGGCAGGCCTGTATTTAAGGATATGTTGTGGGAATCGCTTGACGATACCGCCGCCGGCTGCGCCATGGGATTTACCGCTGAAAACGTTGCCAAAAAATACGGCATCACCAGAAACGACACCGACACTTTTGCCAAACTATCCTTCGACAGGGCAGTGGAAGCGCAAATAAACAATCTTTTTAAGGATGAAATAGTACCCGTGAACACTACTGTTTTTGAAGCCCATGGGCTAAAACCCAGGAAACTTAATCTGCCGCGCGGAGTGAAAAATTTCAGCACCGATGAGCATTTCAGACCTACTGATATGGAGTCGCTGGCAAAACTGCCTCCCGTATTTTGCAGCGACGGAGTGCTTACCGCAGGCAACTGCAGCGGGATTGTGGATGGAGCTGCCGCCGCCGTTGTAAGTACCGGCGTCAGTGCCTCAAAGAAGGGACTGAAGCCGCTTGCAAAAATTGTGGCGGCAGCCAGCGCAGGCATCGACCCTCGTTATATGGGGCTTGGTCCGGTGCCTGTCATTCGCCTTTTACTTGAAAGAACAGGGCTGAAACTGGACGATATAGGACTGATAGAAATAAACGAAGCCTTTTCTGCACAGGTGATTGGCTGCGAAAGAGAGCTAAACCTCGACCGCGCCAAACTGAACGTGAATGGCGGAGCCATAGCTTACGGGCATCCCCTTGCCGCTACCGGACTGCGCCTGTCCATTACAATTGCCCACGAATTAAAGCGGCGTAAATTGAAATACGGCATCGCTTCGGCATGTATTGGAGGAGGGCAGGGTACGGCGGTGCTCCTTGAAAACACAGAGATATAGAATGAACTGCTAACCATGATAAGGCAAATCTGACTTATAATAAATAGCAAAATATGCGGCAAATGATTTTTCAATGGCAGATGACGGAAACCGACAAGCCTTTCCGTTTGGAACAGACGGAGGCACCCGCGCTGAAATCCGGAGAAGCCCTCGTTGAAGTGGCCGGATGCGGCGTTTGCCATACGGATATAAGCTTTTGGCACTACGGCGTTAAAACCAAACACGCCCTGCCTTTAACCCTTGGTCATGAAATAAGCGGAACGGTTGTTGAAGGAAGCGGGGAATGGCTGAACAAAAAAGTGATAGTTCCTGCCGTGCTACCATGCGGCGATTGCGAGCTGTGCAAAAGCGGCAGAAGCAATATCTGCCGAAACCAGCTTATGCCCGGTAATGATTTTCACGGCGGTTTTGCTTCTCACATTGTGGTGCCTGCAAAGTATCTGTGCCCTGTTCCCGACGAAGTGTTGAAAAAATATCCGCTGCGTCATCTGGCTGTTATAGCTGATGCTGTCTCCACGCCATATCAGGTGGTGAAGAAGTCGGAACTGATGCCGGGAGACCTCGCAATAGTTATCGGAGTAGGCGGGGTAGGTATTTACGGGGCACAAATCGCTAAAATATTCGGAGCCAAAGTAATAGCGCTGGATGTGAGCGATGAAAAACTTGCCATTGCAAAAGAAAACGGAATAGACGCCGCACTGAACATTAAAGGACTTGATGTAAAAATCATAAAAGACAAGGTGAAGGATATGGCTGCTGCAATGAAGGCGCCGAAATACGGATGGAAAATATTCGAGATTTCAGGAACAAAGGCCGGGCAGGAACTCGCATTCAATCTTATCACCTATGCAAGCACCCTTTCGGTTGTTGGCTTTACTATGGACAAGCTCGAGCTGCGCCTAAGCAACCTGATGGCTTTCGATGCCAAACTGGTAGGCACCTGGGGCTGCAAACCCGAATTGTATCCTGAAGTTGTGGAACTTGTAGGGAGCGGCAAACTGAACGTAGAGAACTTTATTCAAACATTCCCCATGTCGATTATAAACGAGGTGTTCAGTAATACCCTCGCACACAAATACAGCAAACGATCCATATTGTTGCCCGATTTTAAGTGAAAAGGTATTTAATAACAATCAGAAGAAAACCATCAGCATGAAAACACTAAATGACCACAACCTGGTAAACAGGGAATACAAAGAAATCATATATGAGCGACGCCCTCTTGCCGATGGACAAGGTAAAACCTTACACGGCTTACATACAATTTGGATATGGCTGAACAATCCTGCGCAATATAATTCCTATACAACACAGGCGGTAAAAGAAATAATATCAGCTTTCGGCGATGCGTCAAACGACAGGGGAGCGGTAGCGGTCATTTTTACAGGCAAGGGCGACAAGGCTTTTTGTACCGGCGGCAATACCAAGGAATATGCTGAATACTATGCCGGAAATCCACAAGAATATTCGCAATACATGAGGCTCTTCAACGATATGGTTTCTGCCATTTTGAAATGCGAAAAGCCCGTTATATGCAGGGTGAACGGTATGCGTATCGGAGGAGGTCAGGAAATTGGCATGGCATGCGATTTTAGTATTACTAGCGATTTGGCCCGTTTCGGGCAGGCTGGCCCCAAACACGGCAGTGCACCGGTGGGCGGCGCAACCGACTTTTTGCCTTTGTACACAGGTATTGAGAGAGCTATGATGTCGCTCACCCTTTGCGAACCATGGTCGGCGCATCAGGCTTACTATTACGGCATACTTACCGATATAGTTCCCGTACTGAAGGTGAATGGTAAATTTATAACGAACCCCACCGTGATTACAGATAAGATTACCGACGAATACGGACGCATTGTATTCGGTTCGCAAAAAACGGGCAGCGATTTGAAAATCGGGAAGGAGTTGCTTGCGACAGGACAAATTGATTTTTCATTGCTCGACGAGGCAGTGAACAATCATGTATTGAAACTACTCTACACTTTCCCTAATTGTATGAATAAAACCATTTCGGAAGTGCGTAAATTCAAACTGGAGCACTGGGACAGAAATAAAGAATCGAACCGCGAGTGGCTTGCCCTGAATATGATGACTGAAGCCAAGGCAGGGTTTCAGGCCTTTAATTCAGGCACCAAAGACAACAGGGAGGTGGATTTTGTCCGGCTGCGTCAGTTGCTGGCCGAAGGCAGGGAATGGAACAGTGAGTTGTTTGAGGAAATTTCGCCGAAACAAACCGCCGGGGTTAAGAATTAAAAAAAAAGATTATTCGCAGGAAGAAAAGAAATTACTGCGTCACCAATCCTTTTCATTGTAAAGGTATCCGTCAGATTCAGTAACAGGCAATATAGATTTTAAATTTACAATATTAATATATGAATGCCGCAAAAGAAGATACGAAGAACACCTCGTCTGCCACAGGCAAAGAATGGAAAAAGATAAGGGTGGAATACCTGCACAGCGGAGCCGTGGCCTCTGTCATACTGGATGATGGAAAAGGAAATATTCTGGATTATATAATGATGGAAGACATACAGGCAGCCCTTGATTCCTTTAGCTCTAATGCTGCCCTTAAGCTTATAGTGTTCGAAGGCGCCGGAAAGCATTTTTCATTCGGGGCAAGTGTGGAGGAACACCGGAAGGACAGCGCGGCTGCTATGCTCCGCTTATTTCACTCGCTATTCTACAGCCTTGGAAAATTAAACATACCATGTGCCTGCAAGATATCCGGGCAGTGCCTCGGCGGAGGTATGGAACTAGCAATAGCCTGCCATTTTTTGTTTGCCGATAAAAGCGCAAGGTTCGGTCAGCCAGAACTTATACTTGGAGTTTTTCCGCCGCCGGCTTCAGTTATATTACCTGAAAAAATTGGCTTAGCTAAAGCTGAAGAGATTATACTAACAGGAAAAGTGCTTTCTGCCGATGAGGCGCATCAGACGGGTTTGCTTACGCAGATTTTTGCCGACCGCAATGTTATGAATATACAGGTGGATGAATGGATTAAGAATACCATTCTGCCTAAGAGCGCTTCTTCGCTAAGATATGCGGTAAAGGCTACACGAATGAAATTTAATCACATTCTTTCCAACTTCCTACCGCAGCTTGAAGAGCTGTACACAAAAAGGCTGATGGAAACGCACGACGCCAACGAGGGTATAAATTCATTTCTCGAAAAAAGGCAACCAAACTGGAGCAATTCATAATAGCTATAAAACATGAAAGTAATAAAAACCGTAGGAGTAGTAGGCGCCGGTACCATGGGTGCGGCTATAGCGCAAAAGATAGCCCAGGAAGGATTTGATGTGATACTCGCCGACCGCGCAATGAACTATATTGAAAAAGGATTGGGCGGCATAAGGACAATGCTGGATGAGGCGGCAGAGAGGAAAGTAATGACAAAGGAGCAGGCCGAAGCGGTATTGAAGAATATAAGCGGAACCGATAAGCTAAGCGACCTTAAATCCTGCGACCTTGTTATTGAAGCCATATTTGAGAACTTTGATGCTAAGGTCTCCTTGTTCCGCGAGTTGAATTCTATTTTGCCGGGCGATTGCATTATTGCGAGCAATACCTCATCCTATTCTATAGGCGAGCTCGCACGGGTAGTTGACAGGCCCTCAAGGTTTATTGGTATGCACTTTTTTTACCATGCGGCAAAAAACCGTTTGCTCGAAATAATACCCGGAAAGGAAACTTCGGCCGAAGTGTTGGAAGCGGCAAGGGAATTTGCAATTATGGCCGGAAAGGATCCGATAGAATGTAGCGACAGGAATGGTTTTGCAGTCAACCGCTTTTTTGTTCCCTGGCTGAACGAATCGGTGCGAATCTTTGAGGAGGATATTGCCTCAAAGGAAGTAATTGACGAGGTATGCTGCAAGCTGTTTGGTATAGGTATGGGGCCTTTTGCGCTAATGAATGCCACGGGAGTTCCGGTTGCATATCATTCCGAAAAAACTTTGGAAACATTCGGCAGCCTGTACAAGGTAGCCCCTCTCTTGGAAGTGCAGGCCTTGTCGGGTAAGCCATGGGAACTGAACAACGGCGGAGAGCAACAGTCGAAAAGCCCCGTTCCGGCGGAGGTTGATTCGGTGATACGGGAAAGGATGCTTAGCGTGGTGTTTTTTGTTTGTTCGCAAATTTTTGATGAAAAGGTTTGCAGCGCCGCCCACCTGAACCGCGGAGCACGTATCGGCCTGCGCTGGAGAAAGGGACCGGTGGAACTGATGAAAATACAAGGGGTGAAAGAAGTAAAGCGTCTTGTAGAGCTTGCAGCCAAAAGGTACAGGATGGATGTCCCGCTTTCGGTAAAGGAAGATATCTGGGTTATAAAAACGGTAAGCCTTGCAGTAAATGGTGAGAATGCCGTTATAACGATGGATGACCCCGAGAGCATGAATGCCCTGAACGTGGATAGCGTGAGGCAGCTTGAAGAATGTTTTGACAAGGCGGCGAACAATCCTTCGGTAAAAACAATTTTTATTACAGGTTCGGGAAAGGCCTTTGTTGCCGGCGCCGATATAAAGTTTTTTGTCAATAACATAAAAAATAAAAAAATTGAGGATATAGAATCGTTTACCGCCTCGGGACAGGCCTTGTT
>JABEUT010000060.1 GCA_013044305.1 Bacteroidia bacterium | reverse complement strand
CCTGTTCAAATATTTAATCACCCGATCTTTGTGCATTTCTTGCCAGTTGATAAAATACCTCGGTAATGTTTGCAACCTTGTAGTTCTGCTTTAATGATACCGGAGTGTCCAAAGCCTTTATCTTTCCATCTACCATAATACAAATGCGGTCGCAGTATTCCGCCTCATCCAAATAGTGGGTGGTTACGAAAATAGTTATCCCTCTTTCCGAGGCGTCGTAAATCATATCCCAGAATTGTTTGCGGGTGGCTGGATCCACGCCTCCCGTAGGCTCGTCGAGGAACACAATTTTTGGCTGATGCACTATAGCAACTGAAAAAGCGAGTTTCTGCCTCCACCCAAGCGGAAGATTGGCAACCAGAATTTTAGCCTGTTTGCCCAATCCAAGCCTTTCAATGAGTTCTTCACTCTTTTCTTTTATCTGTTTATCGGTAAGCCCGTATATGCCGGCATAAAATTTTATGTTCTCCAGAACAGTCAAATCCTCGTACAGGGAAAATTTTTGGCTCATATAGCCTATGTTCCTCTTTATCTCTTCCGGGTGATGATACACATCAATTCCGGCAACCACAGCCTCGCCCGATGTGGGCTTCGACAAGCCGCACAACATACGCATGGCGGTGGTTTTACCTGCCCCGTTGGCGCCAAGGAAACCAAATATCTCGCCCTTGTGCACATCGAAGGTTATCTTGTCGACGGCCACAAAATCGCCGAAGCGCTTTGTCAGCTCCTTTGTTTTAATTACCGGCTCCTCCATCGTTCTGTCCTAATAATTGTATAAAGCAATCTTCCACGGTGGGAATCCTTTCGGTAAAATGAAGATCCTTTTCGTGCTTGCCGCGCAGGTATTCCAGCAGCAAATTCCTCTGTTCTTCCCCGTCCTTCCCCATGGTAAAATGTATGTACTCGCCCGCCGCATAGCATTGTCCTGTATTGTTGTATGACCGCAAATCCTTCAATAATGCATGCATGTTGGAAGACTTTATGGCGTAAAGCGTTTCGGGATATGAATGTATTATATTGTCGGGTGTATCCAGCGATAAAACCTTGCCCCCGAGCATGAGTGCAATCCTGTCGCACATGGTCGCCTCATCCATATAAGACGTGGATACAAGTATGGTGATGCCCTCTTTATTGAGCCTCTTGAGCATCTCCCAGAATTCCTTTCGCGACACCACATCAACTCCGGTTGTCGGTTCATCAAGAAAAAGAACCTGTGGCTTATGGATGAGGGCGCAGCAAAGGGCAAGTTTTTGCTTCATGCCTCCCGACAGTTTGCCTGCACGCCTGTTTTTAAATGGCTCCAGCATCCCGTAAATGTCTTTTATCTGATCGTAGTTTTCCTGAATGGTGGTTCCGAAAACGGTTGCAAAAAAGTCAAGGTTTTCCTCCACCGTAAGGTCTTGGTACAACGAAAACTTTCCTGGCATATAGCCGATCATGCCGCGGATTTTTTGAAAATCCTTCACCACATCATATCCGGCCACCGTGGCGGAACCTTTTTCAGGCAGCAGCAGCGTGGTAAGTATCCTGAATATGCTTGTTTTGCCTGCGCCGTCCGGTCCTATCAGACCGAACAGTTCTCCTGATTCAACCGAAAACGATATGTCATCAACGGCGGTTACCGCTCCCTTGTTATAGGTCTTGGTTATATGTTCAAGAGTTATGGCGCTCACTTGCTGTGCATTATATTTGGCTTGGCCCTGTCAGTTAAATTTAAGGTCGCCGTACATTCCTATTTTTATGTACCCGTCGTTCGGGACACGCACCTTTATGGCATACACCAACTCCGCACGTTCGTCTTTTGTCGGTATGGTTTTAGGGGTGAATTCCGCTTTGTCAGATATCCAGTATATTACTCCGTTATAGGTCCTGTATTTGTTTTCTTCCAGATCTGTGCGCACTTTCACCGCCTGCCCCAATTTTATCATATCCAGCTGGTTTCCGGTTATGTAGGCACGGAGTATAAGGGTATCGGTGGGGGCTATTTTATATAGTGCCTTGCCCGGGGTAACCACCTCATGGTTTTCTGCGTACTTGGTAAGTACAGTTCCGCTTACCGGGTTTATTATCCTGCATTTGTCAATCTGGTCGTCCACCTGATCTATCTGGCGTTGCAGCGGGGCCACTTGCTTTTCGAGTGTTGCGGCGGTAATTCCCAGCGTTGATTTCTGGGCCTCAATCTGTTTTTTTATTATTTCCACCTGGGTATTGGCATCATCAAGTTGCTGTTGTGTGGCGGCATTGCCTTTGAATAGCCTTTCTATCCGCTTCTGATTTATGTCGGCATTGGAGAGCTGCGCATACAGTGAGGCAACCTGAACGGGTATATCGGGCACCTGGCTTATGGTGGACACTATCTGCGCCTCGAGTTGTTTTTTACGGAAGTATAGCTGGGCGCTGTCCACATACCCAATCCAGTCGCCTTTCTTTTTGGTTTGACCTTCTTCTATATCAAACTGCATCAGTGTGCCGCTGGCCTCGGTCGAAATTATTGTTTCCACCGATTCAAAAGCACCGGACGCATCCCAGTCGTTTTCGCTGTTGTGGCAGGAGAAAAGGGTAAGGGAAAGCGACAGAAGAACAGAATACCTGATAATTTTGCCTGTACCGGTTTTTGATGTTTCGTTGTATTTCATACCATTCAAGTTGTAATAGGGTGAAGAAGTATTTATGTAAGTTATTGGTTTCCTGTTGTATTTTGAAAATTGTACATGGCCTGCAATAATTGTACCTGATGAAGAAGCAGGGTCTGTTTGGCAGCGTCTTCGGAGTCGAGTTCGCTAATGTAATCGTGTATGGTTATGGAGCCGTTCTGCAGCTGGGTGTATGCCGCTTCCTTCACCTGGGTGCGTTTGGCAATGATATTATTGTCCTTATCTATAAGCGCCTGAAGATTTGAGATCAGGGCGCTTTGCTGTTTCATGGTTATGTGGGTATCAAACAGGAACGTTTGTTTCTGAATATCGGCGGTTTGCTTATTAATTTCCAGCATGCTCTTTTGGTTGTGCAGGGTATAGTACCCGCCCAGCGACCAGGAGAGCCTTACGCCGGTAATATAGTACCATGCGGGAGTTATATTAAAGGCATCGAGACCCGGCAAGGCATTGCCTCCCTGAAAAAAGAGAGTGAGTTTGGGCCGGTTACCGGAATTCAACAGTTTTTCCTGTACATCGTAGCCTTTTTTCTCATAATCGTAAAAAGAAAGTTCCGGCCGGGCAATACTGTCGGAAGGCATAACGCTCGCAGGTATTTCGAGCACTGTTGCGTCATCTATTTTATGATTGATGAAAACCCCGAGCATGTCGCGGTAGGCTTTTTGCGATGATTGCATCTGAAGCTCATTTTGCTGCTGAAGCATAAGTTCGGCTTCAAGCTCCGACACCGAGCTGGAAAGCGCCATACCGTTATGAACAAGCTCGTTGGTTTTGTCAATGGCCGACTGAATATCCTTCTGCATGATCTCATTCTGTTTTATCTGCTCCACCGCAAGCAAAATACCGAAATAGATCTGGTTTATCCTGTTCTTCAGCTCATATAGCTGCACTTCAAGGTTCTGTTTCTGAATATCTGCATTAGCTATGTCTGATAGTTTGGTTTGCTTTATAATCCCGCCGTCGTAAATGGTTTGGTCCACCTCACCATGCACATTATATTGTTCAAGAGGCAGTACAGGAAAATTGATATTACTGAAAGGCTTAGGCAGCCCATCGGTAGGTATTGCCGTAACAGCCGATTGGTAGGTGCCCTGCCCGTTGAAGCTAACCTGAGGAAGATAACCCCTGCCTGCATTCTCCACGCTGTAGTTCCTGGTTTTATCTATCAGGTCGCTTTGCTGAATCAGCGGGTACTGCTGCTTGGCGAGTTTATAACAGTCTTCAAGACTGATGGTTTTTAGCGGCTGTTCCTGTGCTCCCGTCGCCTGACCTCTGGCGGCACAGGGGAAAAAGCAGCTAAGCGCCGCCGGCAGGTAAATTGACGCAATAAGGTAAAGCCTGTTACTTATGCGGGCTTGTTTTCGGGGATTGGTTTTTTTGCGCTTCGGTTTCATTATTTTTTTAATTGCAACATTGCCTTCATCCATTGCGGAATCAGTTTTCTGCGTTCTTTCATAAGGTCAATAAATTCTTCGTCGCTTATGTTCCTTATTTTTTTTGCCATGGAACGTGCCGAAAAAGGAAAAATGGATAAGCCGAGCAGGTTCAGCATCAGATGCCCCTCATTCATCTTAATCAGCCTTCCAGCCTTTACCTCATCTCGGTATTGCTTAAGGAACAGCGATGTGCCTATATGTTGCACCTGCGGCGGCAGACGTTTGGGGTTATTCTTGGCCTGTGTAAGCACAAACAAAGGCAGGTCGGGGTTATCTGTCAGGCGGGTGATGTAAAAGTCAACTAGCAGTTCAATTTTCCGGTAAAAGGTGGTGCTTTCGTCATTCACTATGAGCGATACACCCTTGAAAAAGCGCCCTAGGTTTTCGAGCATTACTATTTCGAAAAGTTTTTCCTTGCCGCCGAAATAGTAATTCAAAAGGGCGAGATTGATGCCCGCTTCGCTTGCGATGTCCCTTGTTTTAACGGCCGCATACCCGTGCCGCGTAAACAGCGTAAGTGCGGCGTCAATTATCCTTTGCCTTGCCCCGGTAACAGCTTCTTTTTGTTTCGGCGCTTTCATGGTTTCCGATTCAGGCCGGAAATATACAATTAAAATATTGATTTAAACAAATGAT
>JABEUT010000333.1 GCA_013044305.1 Bacteroidia bacterium | reverse complement strand
ATCATATTGTTTGACGGCTCCTGCAACCTCTGCAATGGCGCTGTAGCCTTTATTTATAAAAGGGATGCGAAAAAGGCATTCTGCTTTACCCCCCTGCGGTCTTCGGAAGGGAAAGAGTTGCTTAAGCAAGCCGGAGTAAGTAAAGACTACAACCAATCTATTGTATATTTAAGAAAGGGGAAACCTTATTTCAAATCAACCGCCGCACTGCTCATCTGCAAGGATATCGGCGGGGTTTGGTCGTTCTTTTATTTTTTTATCGTAATTCCACGATTTGTTCGTGATGCCGTTTATAAATTAATCTCATTATTGAGATATAAGCTTTCCGGCAAGCGGAAAAACTGCATTGTGCCAACAACAGAAATAAAAAGTCTTTAGCTGCTGCTCTGGAAAAGCTTACAAAGCTCTCACATTATGAGGATACCTTACGCTGTATTCCTTCTTGACGTATTCGAGCATGGTGCTTTTCAGTTCGTCAATATTCAGCTTTCCGGTAGCTGAAATAAATACGCAGGGAGCAAACTCCTTTCCGAGATACGATTTCTTCAGATCGTCGAGGGGCACTTCGTGGGCATTGCCGTCTTCATCGCGAACACGGTACAGGTCTGCTTTATTGAAAACTATAATGGTGGGTTTATCGGCCGCTTTGAGTTCGGCAAGGGTATTTCTCACAACGGCTATCTGCTCCTCAAACGAGGGGTGCGACACATCCACTACGTGCAGCAGTATATCGGCTTCCCTCACCTCATCGAGGGTTGACTTGAATGCCTCTATCAGAAAGGTGGGCAGCTTGCGAATGAACCCTACTGTATCGGACAGCAGGAAAGCCGTGGAGTCGATAGTTACCTTGCGTACCGTAGTATCGAGGGTTGCAAAGAGGGCGTTCTCGGCAAGCAGATCCGAGTGGCTTATCAGGTTCATCAGGGTAGATTTGCCGGCATTGGTATAGCCAACCAGCGATACGCGTATCAGCTGCCCCCTGTTGCGGCGCTGTGTGGTCATCTGCCTGTCTATATCCTCTATCCTTTCCTTGAGCAGGGCTATCCTTTTGCGCACCCTGCGGCGGTCGGTTTCTATTTCGGTTTCGCCCGGCCCTCTCAATCCAATGCCGCCGCGTTGTTTTTCGAGGTGTGTCCACATACCGGCAAGTCGCGGCAGCAGGTATTCATACTGCGCCAGCTCCACCTGTGTTTTGGCATAAGCTGTTTGCGCCCTTTCGGCGAATATGTCAAGTATCAGTCCGGTGCGGTCGAGCGCTTTGCGCTTCAGTTCGCTCTCCAGGTTCCGCTGCTGCGACGGGGTAAGTTCATCGTCGAAGATAACCATATCCACGTCGGGATTTTCTTCCACATACCGTTTTATCTCCGCTACCTTACCCTTGCCAATCAGCGTAGCCGGGTCAATATGGTGCAGGTTCTGGGTGAATATTTTTACAGGTATGGCTCCTGCGGTGGAACAGAGCAGGCTAAGCTCGTTGAGGTATTCCTGAAGCTGTGCTTTTGATTGTTCCTTATAGCTTACCCCTACTAATACAGCGTGCTCCTTTCTTCTTCTTCTGTCAATCATCAAATGCAATTAAAACCAAGGCCTGGAAATTTGCGCAAAGGGCCATGGTATAGCCATAAATATAATAAGCAGGGCAATGATATTAAACCAGAAAAGCCTTCTGAATTTGCCTTTATCCGAGGCTGCTTTTTTGCCCAGAATCCTTCCCATCGTAATCAATATGATGGCAAGCAGCATCATGGTGGTATGCTCCATGGTGAAGAACCTTTTTTCGGGGTCCTTCATGGCTTCGGCGCCAAACTGCACAAAGGGGCTTATAAAGTAAAGCAATATGGCTACAAGTAATTGCGTATGAGCCGAAATCATCAGAAAAAGACTTATCTTATTGTCGGATGCCGTAAACGCCCGTTTAGAAATCATGCCCGTAAGCGATTTGATGATACATGCCAGGAGCAGGATAAGTATTGCCCAGCGGAGCAGCGAGTGAATAACCAATATAATTCCGTACATAGTTGGAAGGTTTAGGGTTCAAAATTAGCAAATTTGCGCTTTTATCATTTGTTTTGCGAAGCTTAAATTTATTTAATTACCGATTCATTATGGAATACCTGTGGGGAATAGACCTTGGCGGAACCAAAGTGGAAGGAATAATCCTGAAGCCCGGAGAAAGTCCTGAAACCATAGCCCGAATCCGGATACCATCGGATGCCTATAAGGGGTATGAACATGTAACAGGACAGGTGGCTAAACTGGTCGAGATGATGAAAGCGGAATCGGGATTGAAGCCGGAAAAGATAGGCATGGGCACTCCCGGTATCGCCGACACAATAACGGGCAAAATGAAGAATTGCAATTCACAGTGCCTGAACGGCAGGTTTCTGAAACAGGACTTGCAGAAATTGCTGAATACCGAAGTTGTAATAGCGAACGATGCCAACTGCTTTGCCCTTGCCGAAACGAGATATGGAATAGTTAAGGAGAAAATGCCGCATGCACGGGTTGTATTCGGCGTGATAATGGGAACCGGAGTAGGCGGAGGCCTGGTTATAGACGGCAAGGTGTGGAATGGTTTGCAGGGCATTGCCGGTGAATGGGGGCACAATGCACTCGACGATAAAGGCGAGCTTTGCTACTGCGGCAAATCCGGCTGTGTGGAAAAGACCATTTCGGGAGAGGCTACAGAGGCGTATTATCACAAATTGACCACAAATGGAGCAACCCGCGCCAATCACCTGCCCTTGCAGGAGATATGGGCGAGGCATTTATCGGGTACCGACAAAAATGCGACGCTTACCATTGAACGGATGATTGTAATGTTCGGCAAGGCAATATCCATGGTTATAAACATTCTCGACCCCGATGTAATTGTACTTGGCGGCGGCATGGGCAATATTGACCTGCTCTATTCCGCCGGGGTTGAGGAGATTAAGAAGAATGCATTTACCGACAGGTTCTCAACGCCTGTGCTGAAACCTATGCTGGGCGACAGTGCCGGGGTGTTCGGCGCTGCAACCCTAATTCAAAGCGACTGATTGTCCGCTGAAAGTTCAGGCACTAACCTGCGAGACGCTATGGCTTATTCAGAGACTGCAGATAGCCTGCCGGAAGGGTATAGCCTGCCTGCTGCGCCTTCAGCGCATATTGTAATGCGGCATCGTTGTTCTTAAGCGCACTGTATAATACGGAGATGCTGTAAAGATAATCGCCCACCCTATCCCTGTCCAGATGCAGCAGCTTGAGGTAGTCGGGCAGGGCCTGACTATAGTTACCTGCAACATAATTGGCGTAAGCCCTGTTCTGCAAGGCCTGTACCAAATTGGAATCAAGCATCAGGGCTTTGTCGAGATCGGGTATCGCCAGTTTATATTGGTTCATGCTGATATAGGTAAGCGCCCGGTTCAGGTAGGCCTCTGTATCGGAGGGCTCGTACCTGATTGCACCGGAATAGGCCTCGAAAGCTTTTGGATAATCCTTTTTAAGGGCATATATATTTGCCATATTACAATACACGCCTGCATCTTTCGGCCGCCAAAAGTTTTTCAGAATCTCGTAATTGGCAAGGGCGCTGTCGTAGCAGGCGCTGTTTACGGAGCCCTGTGTCCGGTAATAGTCGGCTAGTTCGGAATAGGGGTCTTCTATGGCCATGGGGAATTTATTCTTTACGTCTTCCCACAGGGTTTGGGTATTGTACCACACTCTCGTGCGGCTGTAACAGGTAATGCAAAGCAGCAATGTGTATAATGAAACGCACCCTATAACCAGGTAACGCGCCTTTTCAAATTTCCTGTAAAGTTCATTGATTACAAAGACCGCTATCAGGAATAGCCCTGTATATGCAACATAGCTGTACCGGTCATTTATTAAGGAACCACCCACCGTAACAAACTTGAGAATAAGAACTACGTTAAAAAAATAAAACAGGAGCCCGGCCGCAACCAGTCTTTTATAATTTTCTCCTGCCCTAAAGGCAAGGTACAGCGGCAAGCCCACAATCACTGCATCGGCAATAGGCGATAAGAGGTAAACAGCCGGAAGCATTCCCGAAGGGCTTGATTTCGGATATGGATAAAAGGACGACAGATGAAAGGGCGCAATGGCCTTTATCACATACATCATAAATGTATAGCTTGCAAAGAAACACCGTTGTGCAAGGGTGAAGGTATCGAAGGAGGCGCTCATAGCCCCCTGTGTGCTTTGCAGGGAATAAGTATATGACCCAAGCAACAAGGACACTATAAAGAATGGGATTTTTTCAGAAACCGTTTTCAGGGAAAATTGTCTTTTTAATAAAAAGTCTATTGCGAAGAGGGTGAGCGGAAACACCACCGCGCTTGGCTTGGAGAGGCTCGACAACAGGAACAGTAAGATGAGAAGCGAATAGGTTTTAGCGCTTCTTTGTTCAAGATACTTTAAATAAACTCCAATCCCCAAAAAATAAAATAAGGCGTATAAAAGGTCTTTCCGTTCCGAAATCCACGATACCGATTCCACATGCATGGGATGAATGCCATGCCATAATGCCACCAGCGCTGCAAGCCATAGCTTATTGCTAAAATCGCCGTAGCCGGCTTGCTTCATGGATTCAAAAAGTCTGACAACAACGAAAAACAGTATCACCGTGTTCAGGATATGCAGTATGATATTGGTTACATGATAGCCTTCCGGCGACAAACCCGAAAAGTGGTAATTGACGGCAAGTGAAAGCATGGTAAGCGGATGAAAATTGCCCGCCGTGGTTACATGAAAAAGCAACATCTCCAGGTTGTGTGTGCTCAAACTCCTTATAAAGGGGTTGTTATATACATATACCTGATCGTCCCAGTGGACAAAATCGCTCTTAACGGAGAAGCTGAAGCAAATAAACGTGATGACAGCAATAGCCGCGGGCAGAATGATTTTTTTCCAATGGGTTCCATCCGGAAAATGAAGGGCATAGGGCTTTGCAGTGCCGGGTTGCCGGTTTTGCTTTTTCGCATTTCCGGGCAGTCCGCCAGTTTGCCTGGTCCTTCCGTGTAAAGCCGACCTGTCAGTATTATTTCTGTTTGCAGCCATAATTTTCTTGGAACGGCTAATTTAACAAAAGCAGGATTTTAGCAAAAGGCTCCTGGCAGGACACAAGAGCCGGCATACGGGGCCGGTTTCATCCTTTACAACAATAAATTCTGTTTTGCTTTCAGCGAAGGCACATCAATCAAAAATGCCGCCGAAACTTTATCCTGTTTTTTAATCCGTTCCAGCATGCTTCTTTGTTCATCCGCTTCCAAGGCTCCTTTTACAATAAGGAAATAATCAATATGCCGGAGTTCCTCTACCAGATAACGCTGGTCTCCTTTATTGGCAAGCATGTAGTATTCCCTGAACAGTTCCTCGTTCACATAACTGAACAGTGAATGCCGGCTTTGTTCAACGATGTGGTCGCCGGCTTTGGTCAGGCGCAGGTTGAGCAAGGTGTTCAGCTTCCAGCACAGGCGGTAATCGGGGTCGCTGCAAACGATTCCCGCGAGGAAAAAATTGTAGTCGTACTCAATCTGTAGTTTGGTCTTTGTCATCCTTTACTGCTGCCCTGCGGGCGGTTTATTATCGGCGGGCATATCCTTGTTTTCCTCAATGGCCTGCCATGTTTTTTCTGCTGCGAGTTGTTCGGCTCTTTTTTTAGAAATGCCGGTGGCCTGCCCGTGCAGCACATTGTTGATTAGAACGCCCACGCTGAAATTTCTCCCTCCTTTGCCCGCCTGTTCATTCAGTACTCTAAATTCAATGGATTGTTTTTCCTTTTGAGCCCAGTGTATGAGCTTGCTCTTAAAATCTGTTTCCTTGTTTTCCAGCTCCTGCATATCGGTATAAACCCCCAGCAGGCGTTTCAGAATAAATTTACGCGTTACCGTTATGCCCTTGTCGAGAAAGATGCTGCCGATAAAGGCTTCGAGGGCATTGCCGTAGATGGAGGTTTCGCCCTTCGCGGCGCCTTCACAGTTGAGCAAATCTTCAAAACCCATTTTCAGGGCTATTGAATTGAGGTGGTGTCGGCTTACCACCTTGCTGCGCATTTTTGTGAGAAAGCCCTCGTCTTTGTACGGGAACTGCCGGAACATGTATTCGGCCACCACGGCGCCCAGTATGGCGTCGCCCAGAAATTCGAGCCTCTCGTTGCTGGGTTGTGTATTAGCCTCATTTTTTTTAACCATTGACTTGTGCCTGAAAGCCATCTGGTAAAGTGCTATGTTACCGGGATAAAATCCGAGGATGGTTTTTAATGCGGCGGAAAGTTTTTTGTCCGATGAGAGCCAGTGTTTAATCACGCAGCCTGATACAAATTGGTTTACCTGTGCAAAGGTAAAATATAAACCCTGATTAATAATACATTGGCGGTAAAAAAAGGCGAATCGGGCTAAGGCTTTTCAGTATGCGGCCTGGCGCGCACTGCCGCCTGCCTGCCCGGTGTTTTAAAGCACCGGTTGGCAAACTTTTTCAGGGCTTGCAGCGTTTCTTCGGGCGCTTCGTAAAAGCCCATGTGTCCGGCGTTTTCCAGTAAAAGTATTTCTTTGTCCGCCGGGGCTTCGGCCTGCGGCAGCATATCGGCGTAGTTCAGCAGTTTATCCTTTTTGCCCCAAATGAACAGTACGGGAAAGCCTGCGAACTTGAGTATTACTTCCCTCTGCGGGCGTATCTTCATTCCCTGAAGCGCGGCTATGATTCCTCGCGGGGTTGTGGACGCAATGATGTCGGCAAGTTTCCTGGCGTGCGCATCATCTGTATCGGCAAACATATTGCCTGCAAATGACTTTAAGTATTGCGCCGGATGCTTTCTCACGGCCTCAATGCTTCGCCCGCGTTCAGCTTTTTTTGCCTCGCTGTCGGCATAGGAGGAGGAATGGAACAGGCAAAGCCCGCTTAAATTTTCGCCGTATAACTCTGCAAGTGCAAGCCCTGCATAGCCGCCCATGGAATGGCCGGCAAGAACATACCTCCTCAATTTAAGGGCCCGCATCACCTCGCGTACGCACTGCGCCATAAGCTCCATGGTGTGCACATAGCCAATGCATTCGCTTTGTCCGAAGCCGGGCAGGTCTATCGTTATTACGCGGAAGTTTTTGGCAATTCCGGAGGCAAATTCATCCCATATATGCAGGTTTTCGGGGAATCCGTGAAGGAGCACGATGGCTCTGCCGCTGCCCCGGTCGGTATAATGAATGGCAGCCTCGCGGAAACTGATGAACCCGTCTTTTACTCCAAAACTTTTCAGAAGTTGTTCAATTTTTGTATGTTAAGAATGAATTTAAAGACCGATTATCAAAGAAAGAAACAAAATAAACGCACAGCCTTATACTGCCGCTTGGGGTTTGTTTTACCAGTCCATTGATTACTTTGCGTTCATCAGTTCTTCAATTTCTTCTGCCTCAATGGGTATATTTTGCATAAGGTCTGCATTGCCGTTGCCGGTAATCAGTATGTCGTTTTCTATGCGTATCCCCAAACTCTCCTGCGGTATATATATGCCGGGTTCGCAGGTAAACACCATACCTGCCTCAAAAGGTATCTGCATAGAGCCTACATCATGCACATCCAAACCCATAAAATGGGAGGTGCCATGCATGAAATATTTTTTGTAAAGCGGCATTTTAGGATCCTGCTTTTTTATGTCCGCCGCTTTAAGCAGGCCCAGCCTGATCATCTCCTCCTCCATCATTTTGCCTATGGCTGCATTGTATTTTTCGAATGTATTGCCTTTTACCAGATGATTTTTGGCCCCCTTGAATACCCGCAGCACTGCATTATACACTTCCTTCTGCCTTTTACTGAACCTGCCGCTGACGGGAACGGTTCGGGTAAGGTCGGAGGCGTAGTTGGCATATTCGGCGGCCACATCGAGCAGGAGTATGTCTCCTTTTTGGCATACTTTGTTGTTGGCTACATAGTGAAGCACACAGCTGTCGAGGCCTGAAGCAATGATGGGCGAGTAAGCAAAGCCCTTAGAGCGGTTCCTTATGAATTCGTGCGACAGCTCTGCCTCTATTTCGTATTCCGCCACTCCCGGTTTTATCATTTTAAGTATTCTCCTGAATCCTTTTTCTGTTATGTCGCAGGCGTGTTTTATGAGTTCCACTTCCTCCTTTTGCTTTATTGCCCTTAACCTGTGCATGATGGGTGCGCTCCGTTCGTAACGGTGCAGGGGATAGCGCTCCATGCACCACTTTGTAAAGCGGCTGTCGCGCGATTCCACACTTATTTCGGCTCTATAATGTTCGTTGCTGTTCAGGTACACGCGCTTGCATTGCAGCATAAGCTGACGGAAAACGGAGTTGAATTCGGATAGCCATTTTATCTCCTCTATCCCCGATGTTTTCTTCGCCTCCTCTTTGGTATATTTATGTCCTTCCCACACCGCTATGCGTTCATTGGTTTCGCGCAGGAACAATATCTCTCGCATTGCATTGCTGGTGGCATCGGGGTAAATAAGCAGTATGCTCTCTTCCTGGTCGATGCCGGTAAGATAGAACAGGTCGCTGTTCTGCACAAAGCCCATGCTGCCGTCGGCGTTGGTGGGCATAATGTCGTTGGAATTGAACAGTGCAAGTGAATTGGGTTTCAATTCTTTTGCAAAACGTTTCCTGTTGCGAACAAACAGTTCCGGTTTAATGGGGAGGTATTTCATAATTGCCTGGGGGTTGATGACTAAAGATGAAGGCTATGAGTTTGCTATTACAAACGTACATAAAAATCTATGATTAGTGAACCCCCATCAGAGGCATCAACTTCCAAAAGACAGGGATAAAAAAAGATGCCCAATTGTTAAAAGTGTCCAAAAATGCCCACGTTTTTGGGGTATTTTTTTGGATATGTAACTGATACCCAGTACTAATT
>JABEUT010000332.1 GCA_013044305.1 Bacteroidia bacterium | reverse complement strand
GCTAAAAAGGGGGAATTAAGCCAAAAGAAAAGTAAAGTTACGCGGTATCCCTTTGCCTTGCATCTGACAACCGTTTCCTTGTAACTTTTTGTAGAAAGAGTAGTTTCAAATGCAAATGTTTTGTTGTCATCTATAAGTTGATGTATCCTTTGCAGCATCAATCTTCCGTGCAGCCTTTTCAGGTTGAAACGGGGATATTCCCAAGGCAATACTATCAGCATTAACAAACTCTTTACAGTTAAGCATTGCAGGTAATACCGAATACGAAGCCGTAGTTTTGCCCGCTCCGTTGCAACCTGCTATTATGTATAAGGTAGGCATATATTATGTCAAAGATATGGAGAAATGAAACACCCCGATTTACATTCCGCAGGAAAATTAAAAAGGAATAATAATGCACCCGATGAATACGAATTTGATAAAGGTAAACCTTTGCAGCATGAAAATGAGCAGGAAAGGAATAGAAAAGCCGAAAAAAATAAACTAAAACCTATTGGAGATTACATAAGCGAAGCGGATGCAAAAAAATGCTTAAAAAGTCAACTACGTGGTTTTGGAAAAAACGCCTGCCTGTTGGCAGACAGGGAAAAACGGATTACATTTTTCAAACCTGCCCGAACTGGGACAGGCGGGAGTAGGCGGAACGGTTTATTATTCAGTGGCGGATATAAAGAGGTATTTTGAAATGGGGGAATAGCTTCATTTTAGCTAATCGCTTCCTTCTGGTACCGTTTTTGCCGATAAGGTGCATTTTTTGACTCCGCTCCATCCTGTAAAGCAGGAGATACACTACCAGTCAACCATTACTTTTTCCTATATTTGTGTGCCTTAAATGAACCGGGCTGATTACGATAACTCAAAATTTAACATCATGAAAATAATTGCAGCTATTTTTCTATCCTTTGTTACCGCTATTTCAATTGCACAAATCCCTAATCCAAGTTTTGAAAACTGGACTGCCGGAAACCCAAACGGATGGACCGATGGCAACAGTATTGTACCTGGTACAACAACCGAATCGAACAATGCCCATGCAGGAACTCACGCATGTTCATTAAATAGTTCGGGTGGGATAGGCGGGTTTGTTCAGACCGGCACTTCATTCTATGACTCTTATTTTCATCAACCCGGTAATTTTATAGCATTAAACGGATGGTATATTCTTAATTCGGTTTCAGGAGAGGGAATTTATGTAACGGTACAAAATAAAGCCGGCAACAGCTCTAACGGTTCCGGGAATTTCCAATCCACTATATCTACAGCGGTTTACAAACAATTTTCCGCCTGTATGTCGGGCGAAACGGCTACCACCGATTCAACAAGCATAAGCATAACCCTTACCGGAAGCCCTGCCCACGCAGGCGCTTATGTAATAATTGATGACTTGAGTTTTGGCCCCTGCGTAAACGCTGTGGACAACATAGCTAGCGACGTAACTCTTGAACCATCCTACCCCAACCCAGCCTCTACTATTTGTAACATCATATATTCCATACCAATACCCGGTAATGTAAGCGTTTCATTATATGATTTAAGCGGAAGAAAATTGGAAACACTGCTTGATGGCGTAAAACAAACTACCGGTCGTTACAAAATACCGGTGGACGTAAGCAGGTTTGCCAACGGAATTTATATTTATACGGTTACCGTTGACGGTAAAACGTACTCGCAGAAATTAAGCGTAGTCAGGTAATTATTAAGTTCAACGTTCAAGAGCAAAGCGGGCAGTCGATCCGCTTCCCCTAAAGGTTGCTATATTTAAGGAATACGGTTTCCGCGAAAAAGGGATGTGCGCGGAATAGAAGCATGAAGATTGTTTTCTGCCGAGGTAAACCGCACAACAGGTTATAATAGAATTTTTCGGTTTCACCGATTGGTTAAAGAGCAAAATCCAGAAAAGACCAATCTATGAAATTATAAAAGGAAACTGTTAAAATAATTCCCCTTGTAAATATCACCCAACATTTATAAACTGTTTAAATTTTGTTTTGCGAAGCAATTATAGGGTATTTTTGAGCGAAACAAGGCGAATTTTGCAGTGATAGCCGGGCAGCTAACTCGATAAATTCAACGCAGTTGTAGCCAAAAAGACACATAAGAATGAGATTAAATAAATGTTTAAACATTTTCTTATTATGCCAGTGGGGTACACTGAATTATTTATTCAGCAGAAGCTTTCTGGAAACGGTTCCGTTATCCGATATGATCTGAATAAAATAAATACCGTTTGAATGGGCGCTCAAATCCATTTCTGTTCTTTCCCCGGTAATTTTAGTTTGGCAAACAACCTGCCCCAGAGTATTGGTAACTGTTACCAGGCTGTTTTGTTCGGCACCCTGAATAAAAAATAATCCTGTGCAGGGGTTGGGGCTGATGTCAATTTGTGCATTGCTGTAGCAATTTAAAGCAATGGTTTGCTTATATTCCGAATGCCCGTCGAAGTCGGTTTGTTTAAGGCGATAGTAAGATGTGCCGTTTAATGGGGCAGGGTCAACCAGGGAATAATACATGGTTTGATTGCTGTTGCCTGCGCCGGCAACCGTACCCATCATGTCGAAGGTTATTCCGTTTGAGGAGCGTTCAACGGTAAAAAGCTTGTTATTGGTTTGAGATGCCGTTGCCCAGGTCAAATTTGTTTTACCGTTATCGCATGTTCCGCTGAAGGATATTAGATTTACGGGAAGTACGCAGGGAGGGGCAGTGTAAATAACTTTCAGATTTGAACTTGTTGCGTTCATATTTTTCCAGTCGGTGGAAGGTTCGTTTAAAAACTGGAATGCCAGTTGAAACCAGCCGCCGGGCAGCAGTGATTGCAACTGGGCGCAAGCTCCGGCTCCAAGCGGGTAAAAGCCATAGATACCCAGAACGGTAAGCACGAATGACGTATAGTTTCCGTTCCCAAAATCGGTGTATGCCGCCGGGTTAATGGCTCCGTATGGACCAAAAGCGCCCGTAACATCGTTAATCAGTACTGTTTCAGGGCTTGTTGATGCCTCGGTCCCCACATAAGGCTGGAACTCTACATCGGTAATACATGAATTTGACGGTATGCCTGAAATATTGAATTTTATCCAACCGCGGTGTGTGGAGTTTCCGCAACATACGCCGACAAATACAAATCCCGGATTATCTACAAAATTAACAGGCGATTGCCATCCGCCGGTTGAACCTGCAATTATTACAGTCGGGTCAATGGATAAAGGGTATCTGGTATTTGCATCCTTTAGCCAGGCCACGGGCACAAGGGTTGTAATGGTCCATCCACCGGTACACTGCTTAACCAGATACATGCCTTCAACAGAATGTGCGCCGTCTTCGTCCAATACATAATTATCAAAAAATATTGGTTCGGGTATGGTAAGTACCGCATTGCCGCCCGAATCGGTTATTGACAATGAGGAGGACGTTAATGAATCATGTGTATGGCTGGGCAGGGTGATATTCCACCCTTTGGGAAGGTAAAGTTTTTCCTGAAAACCAAAGTATCCTGAAGAAAGATTATTTAACTGCTCCGGCACTGCGCTTAATACGATGTTGTTTTTTATTCCTCCGCTTAATATAACATACCCATCGGTAACACCAGTGTATATTTCAGGATAATCAATTGTATTTTTGCTAACGTTGGCAGTTGAATTATTCACGCCCGGGTCCATTACATTAATATTTCCGGAACTGTTCAGCAGCGCCGGTTTCTTTTCGGCATCAATCAATATTACGTCCTTCGAATTTACAATCAGTTTTATTTTCTGCATGCTGTCAATCTTATTCGGAAAATAGGATTGAATAACATTACTCTCATTCCTAAAGCCGTTATTATCTGCGGTTATTGTTGTATATATATCTTGCCACGAGCCGTTACTTTTGTAATGGATTGGGGAAGGTGAGATAATGGCTTTGCGGCTGCCATCGCTGTTCAGATAAACTTTTGAATACATGCTGCGCTCGCTTGTGATATCTGAATCAGCATTCAGCTGTGCACCGGCACTAAAAGCCAACAACATAAAAGAAACAGAGAGGGGGTAATAATTAAAACATAGCATCTCTTTAAAATTACTTATGGTTTCGATGAGCCAATTAATTCAAAGATATGAAAAAAATATAAATATGCCATGATTTAAAACAAGTATTGCATCATGGGCTGGGTTTTACGGGCAGAGCGGTTTGGGATTCGGCGGGAAAAGAACCATTGTATTCCGAATCATCTGTGTATATGCGACTTTTGTTTGATTACAATTTGCCTGCGCATCTCCACTCATGCTTTGTTAAGCTATCGCTATTGCTGCCCTTTTATTTCACCTATTACCTGCACGAAACCATGCTTCTGATAGGTATGGCTTAAACAGGAGGCGTTAAGTATGTAATAGTAAACGCCATCGGGAACCATTACACCTGCGGGCGTTCTTCCGTCCCAGGAAAATTTTGGCAAACTGGACGTGAACACCTCCTGACCCCATCTGTCAAATATCTGAATGGAAAAAGAAGTGGTGTTGCCGCAGTTAATCTGAAAAACATCATTTATGCCATCGCCGTTCGGGGTAAATACGTTTGGCACCTGGAAATCGGCAAGGCAGGGTGTGTCAATGGTAATTTTCACAAACCGTTTCAGCATACATCCCAGGCTGTCGGTGGTGGCAACGGTATAGGTAGTGGTAACCGATGGGCTTGCAACGGGGTTCGGGCAGGTGTAGCAGCTTAAACCGTAGTTCGGCGACCAGCTGTAGTTGCTGCTTCCGTTTGCGTTTATAAATGCGCTGTCGCCCTGCATCATGGAAGTATCGCAGCAGGCATTCAGCGCAAGCGTATATACGGTTACGGGTATGGCTGCCGAGGTGTCCTTGCATCCGTTGCACGAGGCCGTAACCGAATAAACCATATTTGAACCGGGCGATATAATTATAAAATTTGTGGTATCGCCATTGCTCCAGAGATAGCTGCATCCGCCTGCGGCGGTAAGGGTATCGCTGCCACCGGCGCACAGCTTTTGGGGCGGAGTTACTGTCAGTTTTATGCCATTTATTACGGTTACGGTTATGCTGGTGTCTCTGCTGCATCCGCCATTGGTTACCTGAACCGTGTAAGTAGTGTTGGTTAATGGGCTTACTACTATGCTGGAGGTTGTATTGCCGTTGCTCCACAGGTAGGTGCCGCCCCCCGATGCATTCAGGGT
>JABEUT010000331.1 GCA_013044305.1 Bacteroidia bacterium | reverse complement strand
CATATATTCCATTACCTGATTAAAATTTCGTGGGTTAAATTTTTTGTTATGCTCCTTGCGGCCTTTTCTGTCGCCAACATGATGTTTGCCGCTATATATTTGATGCTGGGCGATGGGGCTCTGAAATCAACCGATATGACGGGAGGCATAAACCACTTCTGGGAGTGCGTGTTTTTCAGCGTGCATACCATGACCACCGTGGGCTACGGCAACCTTTACCCGGCCAGCTTTGCCGCCAATGCCGTGGCAGGGCTTGAAGCAATGACCGGCCTGCTGGGATTTTCGGTGGCTACGGGCATGGTTTACGGCAGGTTCTCGCGCCCTTCGGCAAAAATAATATACAGCGAAAACGCCATCGTGTCGCCCTTTCAGGACAACCGCAACGCCCTGATGTTCCGTATTGCCAACCAGCGCAACAGCATACTGATGGATGTGGAAGCTACGGCTTTATTCACCTATATCGAGAAGAAGGATGAGCAGTTTATACGCCAATACTACGGAATGAATTTTGTAAGAAACAAGGTATCCTATCTGCCCCTTACCTGGACACTGGTTCATATTATTGACGAGCAAAGTCCGTTATATGGCCTGCATGAAGGGGACCGAAACGATATGATGTGCGAAATAATGATAACCATCAAAGGGTTTGATGAAACCTACGGCGACATTGTACACTCACGCTTCTCCTACCTTTCAGGCGACCTGGTGTGGGGAGCACGTTTTACCCCGGCATTCCATGTTCAAAAAAACGGGGCGGCTATTCTCGACATCAACAAGATAAGCCTTTTTAACAAAGCCGAGCTGCATCGCGACACGGCACCGCAGGTGCCAGCCGTCTGATTCCACCCTGGCGCTTTTGATTGAATTGAAAACCGAAACCGCAGGCGAAGCCTGTGGGTACTTCGCTATTTCTCATTCAACCCTTGCAGGGTTCATATTGTTTTCAAATCCTTTAACCGCAGATTCCTTTTTCTTACACGAAGGTTCGTTTGCTACTCAAGCAATGCAGTAATGCGTTTCACTTATTTCCTGCGTGCCTGCTGCTCCTTCATCATCTGTTCGAGGCGCTGCTGAAACTTCGAAGGCTTTACAACTTTGGCTTTGTTTTCCTGCATCTTGCGGTGCAGTTCCTTTTCGTTTATGAACAGTCGTGCAAAATAGGTTTGTCCGAAGGTAATCAGGTTGGCGAGCAGGTAATAGTAACTTAAGCCTGCCGAGTAGTTGTTGAGCACTCCGAGGAAGAGTATAGGCATCAGGTAGGTCATCCATTTCATGGTTTTGCCCATCTGGTCGGTGCTGCTTGGGTTCATCATCTGCTGGTTCACAGACAGGTACAGGTATTGGCTCAAGGTCATCAGCACGGCAAAAATACTGATGTGGTCGCCGAGAAAAGGCAGGCTGAAATGGCTGAAATGTATTGCCGAATCGTAGGTGGAGAGGTCGTTCGCCCAGAATAGTTTCTGCTGGCGCAGTTCTATGGAAGCAGGGAAAAAGCTGAAGAGGGCGTATAATATGGGAAGCTGGAAGAGCATGGGCAGGCATCCTGCCAGCGGGTTTACGCCCGCCTTTTTGTACATCGCCATTACTGCCTGCTGCTTTTTCATGGCGTCTTCGGTCTTGGGGTATTTTTTACTTAGCTCGTCCATTTCGGGTTTTAGTATCCTCATTTTGGCGGAGGAGACATAGGTGCGGAATGCGATTGGAAACAGCAGTGCCTTTATCACAAGGGTTAATATGAGTATCACAATACCATAGTTCAGGTTGAACCTGCTTAGGAAATTGAACAGGGGGATAACGATAAGGCGGTTCACCCAGCCGAAGATGCCCCAGCCCAGATTTATCTGCCGCTCCAGTTCCCAGTCCTTGCTTTCGGAATATTTTTTCAACAGCTGATAATTATTGGGCCCGAAATAGAAGTGCATACCGAATTTTTCTACCGGCTGATGGTTATACGGTATGGACATGGAGGCATAATAATACTTTACAAAATCAGGGGTAGCCTCCTTCATATCCCCTACTTCGGGGCTTGCAAAACGGGTGTCGGCAATAATCACCGATGAAAAGAACTGCTGTTTGAAAGAGACCCAGGTAACATCGTTGGGTAAGGCCTTCTTCTCGTCCTTTAGCGGCGAAAGGTAATCTACGTTGTCGCCCGAATATTTATAATACACTGTACAGGTTCTGTCCTGCGCTTTCATGTTGGCTTCCTGACTGGGAGCCCGCATTGCCCAGTTCAGGGCTATATCCTGGGCATTGGAGGGTATAACGCCTTGCAGCCCCACCTCGCGCAGGGTGCAGCCCACAAGGTAACTGCCCTTCTTTATACCATACACATATTCCAGATACCTGCCCGTGTCGGAGGTTAAAAGCCGTAAGGTAACTGCCGAGGAGTCGCCGGAGGGGGAGTGGTACACATTCCTGACAGAAAAATAAAGCGAATCGGTACTGAAAAATTTGGAATAGGCGTTGAGCACCAACCCGAACGACGTAGAATCGGCGTCGAATAAGGTCAACGGGGTTCCTGCGCTTGTCTTAAAGTCCTTCAGCACAACCGAGGACACCTTGCCGCCCTTGTTTGAAAAGGTAACAGTGAACAGGTCGTTCTGGAGTGAAATATAATTTGGCTTTGCATGGAGCGCCGGATAGAATATGCCATATTCCGTTTCCAGTTTATGCCTTTGCATGAGCGTATCGGTTCCTGTGGTATCCTTTGCAGGGGCCGTTACAGAGGCGCCGGCCGTATTTGCCTTTGCACTTATGGCTGTTGCTTTCAGGCTGTCGCTCTTCCTCTGCGCTTTCATAAGCGAATCCTG
>JABEUT010000330.1 GCA_013044305.1 Bacteroidia bacterium | reverse complement strand
CCTTTACGCTGATAGGTTGGAAAGGTTAATAAAATCAAGGTATTCAGGGATTCTTATATTTTTTAATCGGACAATAGTGATTAAAAATATGTGTTACGATTAGAAGGCAAGCGCCCAATTTCTTATCTTTGCAGTAGCACGGAATGTGCTGAAATCTGATGTTAGAGGAATCATTAAAATGAAATTTAATAATGCGTAAAATATCTTTCAGGCAAATTAATATTGAGAACATTGAAGAACATAGCAAACATCAAGTAAAACAGGCACAAACACAGGTAACAAATAAATCATAAAAGTCCTAAACTTCTTTATGGAAACTTCCGCCATTTTACCACTTTATTGCAAAAGCCTTACACATTACAAGCGTCGTGTAAGCAGTGTGGTCAACGTGGGCGATGTGCCGCTTGGCGGCGGTTATCCTATTCGCGTGCAAAGCATGACCACCACCGACACCATGGATACACAGGCCACGGTTGAGCAGTCGGTGCGCATGATAGAGGCGGGCTGCGACTATGTGAGGATAACAGCTCCAAGCATAAAGGAAGCGGAAAACCTGAAAAATATAAAAAATGAATTGCGGCGCAGAGGCTATAAAACACCCCTGGTAGCCGATATACATTTTACCCCCAATGCGGCTGAAGCGGCAGCGAGAATCGTTGAAAAAGTGAGAATAAATCCGGGCAACTATGCCGATAAGAAAAGGTTTGAACACGTAGATTATTCCGATGAAGGCTACCGTGCGGAGCTTGATAAAATAAGGCAGCGCTTTACTCCTTTGCTTAAAATTTGCAAAGAATACGGCACCGCCATGCGCATTGGCGTAAATCATGGATCTTTGAGCGACCGCATCATGAGCCGCTATGGCGATACCCCCCGCGGCATGGTGGAATCGGCAATGGAGTTTTTACGGATATGCGGCGACAATGATTTCAGCAGCATAGTGCTGTCTATGAAATCGAGCAACCCGCAGGTAATGGTTCAGGCATACAGGTTGCTGGTGCAAACCATGAATGCGGAGGGCATGAACTTTCCGCTTCATCTCGGCGTAACCGAAGCCGGCGAAGGTGAAGACGGACGCATAAAATCGGCGGCAGGAATAGGCGCTTTGCTCGAAGACGGCTTAGGCGACACCATCAGGGTTTCTCTTACCGAAGACCCTGAATTTGAAGTACCCGTCGCTAAAATACTGGCGAATCGTTACAACCATTATCAAAGTACGCCGCTCCGGCAGCAACTTGAACTCAAGCCGGATAGCCTTTTGCCTTATTCCCCTTACAATTACTCAAAACGCGAAACGGATGCGGTACACAATATGGGCGGGAAAAACGTACCGGTTATAATTGCCGATGCCGGACCGCTCGACGCTTTTCCAAACGCAAAAAGCCTGTTCTCCGGTCTCTGGAAGAACGCAGACCGTATCCCCGATTACTTCTTTGCGGGCGATTATCCGTTAATGGGCGAGCCACTGCGCAATCGTTTGAATATTCCGAAGAAAACGGGAATTATATACAATTACGGCAGATGGAAGAATGAAGAAGATGCCAACATATACCCATATTTCAGCAGCTTGCAGCAATATGTGTCAGCCCTTGACTCCGGTACAGTAACTTCACCGGTATTGAATTTTGTGGCATTGAGCACAGAGGATATAAAGGATGATGCCGGCGCATTATCTAAATATTACGATAATATGGTGTGGGTGCTGGAATCGGAACGGGAACACAGCCTGGCGGACGAGAGAAGAATTTGTATAGAATTAATGAAGCTGAAGAACAGCGCCCCGGTCATTATCAGATGTAAATATCCCGCAGCAAAAAGCGAGGAAGAAATACTCCTGTACGCTGCCACCGATGCCGCCGGTCTGCTGATTGACGGTATGGGCGACGGCTTGTGGATTTCGGCACCACTGCCCCCTGCAATACTTAACAGCATAGGGTTTGGCATCCTTCAGGCTGCACGTCAGCGAATTTCAAAAACAGAATATATCTCCTGCCCTTCATGCGGCAGAACGCTCTTTAACCTGCAAGAGGTGTCGGAGCGCATCCATGAACGCACCTCCCACCTGAAAGGGCTCAAAATTGGGATTATGGGCTGCATAGTGAACGGTCCCGGTGAAATGGCCGATGCCGACTACGGCTATGTTGGAACAGGCATGGGCAAGATAACATTATACAAAGGCAAACAGGTGGTGCAGAGAAATATACCCTCCGCAGAGGCTGTGGATGCCCTTATCAACCTTATAAAAGAAAACGGAGACTGGGTGCAAAAGGAATAATTGGAGTCCGGGTTCACTTTTCAGGGACTTGGCCTAAAAAAAGGTATCGGGCTGTAATTGATAATTATCGTACGTTTGCACAACTATGGCAACGCTCCGGCAGAATAAGGTTTCGAGGCTACTGCAAAAAGAACTCGGCGACGTTTTTCAGCGAAAGTCGGGCAGTCTTTTCCCAGGCGGGCTTGTAACTGTAACCAATGTAGAGGTAAGCCCCGACCTGTCCATCGCTAAAATTTACCTCACTTTTCTGGGAAACTTTAAGCCTGAAGAGGCTATTGAACTGCTCATGAGTAAAAGGGGAGAGCTGCGCAACGAACTTGCCCGTAATGTAAGGCGTCAGCTGCGCATAGTGCCCGATTTGCGCTTCTACATTGACGATTCGTACGATGCGATGAAAAGAATAGAGACCCTTTTGAAAAAGTGAGGCGAGGCCCTGCTCCGTCCCTTAAGCCCCACCTGTCCGGTTGAAATCTGCAGTTTAACCATTTTGATAACTTTGAATCTATTTAAGGCAGAGTGAATACCTACTCAAAGATGTACTTTAAGAACCTTGACTCGCCAAGGTTTTTCGCCTTTCTGGTTGTATTCCTCGAACATATTGTTTTTACACACGACAGTGCTTTACGTAACTCCCCCTACTATCTGTTCTACCGCGAGCATTTCAGCACCATTGGCGTGCTTGGCTGGGATTTCTATATGGTACTGTCGGGCTTCCTCATTACCTGGATCATCATTGAGGAGCGCCTGAATACCTCCGGTTTCAACCTGCTCCATTTCTGGCTGAAGCGCTGCCTCCGTATCTGGCCGCTCTACTTTCTGATGATTTTTGTCGGCTTAGCCCTCAACTGGGCTTCATTGCATTTCCTTGGGAAAGAAATCTCCGATGTGCCTCCGTTGTCATGGCTGCTTACCTTCACCCTTAACTTTTATCTTATCGGGCACGGACAAAACTTCTTCTTCTTCCTCGTCTTTTTCTGGAGCATATCGGTAGAAGAGCAATGCTACATGCTTTGGGGAATAACGCTGAAATGGTTCAAAAAGGCATTGGTTCCGCTTTGCATACTGATGCTCGCAGGTTCGCTGGTGTTCAGGATGGCAGCCCTGCATCAGCCTTCTAATCTCTACTTTAATTCGCTAAGCTGGGCGGGTAATTTTGCCTGCGGAGGCTTGCTTGCATACTTCTGTATAAGGAGAAAGGAGTGGCTGGCAATAGCGGTTAAAATACCACCGCCATTAAGCATAGTCGTCTATCTTCTGTTTATCGTCAATATCGTCTTTTTTGCACGCATTTATGCATCGCCTTTTATGACCGTCCTGGAAAGGCTTCCGGCTATGGCCTTATTCTGCTTTCTTATTTTCGAGCAGTGCTTTTCGCAAAACCCGATCTTCCGGCTTGGCAGTGTTCCATTCCTGAATTACCTGGGTAGGATCTCCTACGGACTCTTCTGCTACCACGGGCTTGTTATCCTGTTCTATGAAAAAATAACGGAAGGAATAGGATGGATAAATCAGCCGGCTGCTGTTTTTCTTGTCAATCCCATTATTATTTTTGCACTTACCATTGGCATTGCCGCCATCAGTTATAAGTATTTTGAAAGACCAATAATGCACCTCCGAAAGCTATACCACCCAGCTTGAACTTCATCAGGAACAACATACCAAATGCCATCACCTTGCTCAATCTGCTCTGCGGCTGCATTGCACTCTCTCTTATACTATTGTATGTGCATACGCGCCCGGGTTTTGCCCTGGATGGCTCCGCCGCGGCTGCCTGGTTTGTGGCAGGGGCTATGGTTGCCGATTTCTTCGACGGCCTTGCCGCAAGGCTTCTGAATTCAAAGTCGCTTATCGGAAGGGAACTTGACTCCCTTGCCGACCTTGTTTCTTTTGGTGTTGTACCGGGCATAATGCTGGTAATACTTATACCGAGTGAAGTATTCTGCTGGCTTGGATTGCTTGTGCCGCTCTGCGCCGCGATAAGGCTGGCTAAGTTCAATACAGATGAACGGCAAAGTGAGCGCTTTCTCGGCCTTCCAACCCCCGCAAATGCCCTGTTCATTATCTCCTTTCCTTTAATACTTGCCCATCAGGCTTACTGGAACGACATTTACCTATTGCATCCCCTTAGGAGCACCGTATTCTTTTCCGCAATATCGGTTGCCTGCTCCGCAGTCATGGTGGTTCCCATCCCGCTGTTCTCCCTTAAAATGAAAAACATAAGCTGGAAGGACAATCAGGTTCGCTATCTTTTTGCAATAGCCGCCCTATTGGCTCTGGCGCTGCTTCATTTTATGGCGCTGCCTGTCATCATTGTACTATATATTGTGCTGTCGGTTGCGGATAATATACTAAAGCGATGAACATTTGTTTCATTATCAATCCCAAATCGGGCACGGGCAACTGGAAAGGGGTAGAAAGCAGGATAGCAGATCATCTGTCGCCATCATTTTCCCCAACCATACTGCATACAAGGCGGGCCGGGCATGCCACAGATCTGGCGCAGGAGGCGGCAAGAACCAATTCAATCATCGTTGCCGTTGGCGGCGACGGGCTGGTGAATGAAACGGCGCGGGGCGTGATGGCAGCAGCCGCCGAACAGCCCAAGGGTGGAGAGCAGGATACCTGCCTCGGAATAATTCCTACAGGCTCGGGCAATGCGCTGGCAAGGCATCTCGGCATACCCATGAACCAGAGGAAGGCGATAGAATGCCTGAATGCAATGCATACAGAACATATTGACATAGCCACCATAAACGGCGAGCCCTTCTTCGCCGTTGCAGGCACCGGGTTTGATGCGGAGGTGGCGGAGAAGTTTGCATTGAGCCGGACAAGGGGTTTCTGGACCTATATCCGCCTGGGCATTGCAGGTTTTTTTACATACTCACCTGCAGATTACATTATTACCGCCAACCACGAAACGGTAAAGAGGAAGGCCTTTCTGATAAGCGTTGCCAATGGCAGCCAATATGGCAACAACGCATTCATTGCGCCCAAAGCCTCGATGCAAAGCGGAAGACTCGAAGTATGCATCCTTAAGCCTTTCAGGTGGTATATGGGTCTACCTCTCGGCTGGAAGCTCTTTACCAAAACCCTGCATACCTCGCCGTATATGGAAACGCTGAACGGCAAAGACATAACAATTGAAAGGGCTGACGGCAAGCCAATGCCCGTGCACTACGACGGCGAGGTGATGGAGCCGAAACGTAAGATTACGATTACGGTATTGGCCGAAAAATTAAAAGTTATACTACCAGAAGGAAGAACGATATAACCGGCCGGCCGGCTATATTTACTCACTCTCCGAGGAATGCCTGTTTAAGATTTCAGAGGCGCGGCGGCTTACCGCGCTCCATCCCATTTCTTCCAGGTACAAATGTATCTTGCTCCTGTCCAAGCATTGGGTTTACTACGGTGAAAAGTATCCTGCACGGTTGCAGCCTTCAACGTATCATGCCAGCCTCCACCCTCACAGATTCCTTGTTCCGAAGTCCACTGGGACACATTATCTCTTAGATTATATATCCGCTTTTTGTCGGAAAGTTTTTTCATATCATCATTCTCCGTTGGCGTGGCAAACAGTATATCCGCATGGCAGGGCTTAATATCGAGCCAAAGATTCTGCTCCTTATTCTTTCCCTTTTTGCCTGACAGTGAATCGTCGTATTTTACTGCCTTGCCCCATTCGGCTGTGGTTGGCAGCCTGTAGTCCGGATAGAAACTGAAATCCGGTGTGGGCTTGATATTATTAAACTTCCCGGAGTAATATTTTTCAATGGTAAAGCACGAATCTTTGTTAAACATCAGGCGTTTTACAACGCCATGCCTTAGCAGGATGAATTCCATTACCCTGTCGCTTCGCCATTTAGCAAAGGCTTCGGCTTGTGGCTGTGTGATTCCCACCACCGGATAATTGGCATACTTAGGATGCCTTAGATAATTCCGTGAAAGGATTTTAAGGCATTTGCAACTGTCTTTCTGCAACCCGGAATCCTGCCAGACAAGGGTATCGGGCAGCGCCGCCAGATATTCGGGCGACTTGCCGCCGTAGATTTGCTGAAGCCAGTATAAATATTCCCGCCAATTGATATTGGTTACGGGTGTTTGGTCATAATAAAGCCCGCCTCCGATGTTAACCGTGCCGGGCGGGGTAAGCGTCTGGCTGTAGTTCTTGTCCTTCATCTGCTTCTCATACACATCTCCGGCCTTGCAGCCTGCGAGCCATAACAGGAGGGCAAGTGGTAAATACCGCATTCCGCCTGATTATTTAATTGGCCGACAGGTCAAATTTGAGCGACACGCAGTTTCCGTTCTCTGAAAACTCCACCTGATCAGCCAGGCGGTGCATGAGGAAGACGCCTCTGCCGGTGGGTTTTTCGAGGTTTTTGGGGTCGGTTGGATCTGGAAGATTCAGATAATCAAATCCTTTACCCTCATCACGTACAGTAAAGGTTATTTTACTCGGATCAGACTTAAAGGCTATATGTATTTTTTTCCCGGGGTCTGATTTGTTGCCGTGATATATGGCATTATTAACGGCTTCGGTAATGGCTACGAGTATGTTTCCGTAATGGTTTTCATTCACTTTGTAACTGGTGCAGATGGTTTCAATAAGTTTTTCAACAATGTTGATACTATCGGAGGTAGAGCCAAGCTCCAGCTGTTGAGCCATTTGAGGAGTAGTTTTTTTTGATTCAGCAGGTTTTTTTCTTGTCGAAATTTTTCGAGTCGAGTCTTGCTTTTTCATTATTACTGGAATGAATTGAAATAGTCGTTTACTTTATCCTGATAAAATTTATTTAGGTCGGGTGGCATGGTTTTAAGCAATTCGCTTTGAGTGGTTTTTTGCCTATTATACTGAAAAAATGGATTTTGGTTACCAAAAAACTGCTTTTTTGCAACATGCGATTCAAAATTAGGGTCCTGACCTTGTGTTCTTTCGCTTTTTTCGTATTCCAGCAGGTGTTTAATTATATCCTGCTGCCTCTGCAGGGTGGCTTCGGTAATCTGCCGGTTCAAAATGTCGTTTTTGGTTTTATCCATTTCCTTGGATAGGTTTCCGAGTTCGCCTCCTCCTTTTTTTTGTTGATCTATTTCATCTTCGGCTCCCTGCATCTGTTCCCTTATATATTCCTGCTCTGCTGCCATCTTTGCCAGTTGTTCGTTCATTTGTTCGTTGCCCTGTTTATTGCCCATTTTCTGGCCCTGCTTTTCCATTTCGCTCTTCATTTGCGATAGCTGCTGTGACAGTTCCTGCTGCATTTTCCTGATTTGCGACATGGATACCTTGTTTCCCATTCCTCCCGGTTTGTTGCAGCTTCCGCTGCCGGGGCTGTTGCTCTTCATTTTCATCTGCGCCTGCATACTGTTGAGCACTTCGCTAAGCATTAGGGCCAGGTTGTTCACCGAGGTCATGGAGTACTGCTGGTTGCCGGCGGCTTCAAATCCCTGCCGTTGTTCCATTTCCTTTATGGCTTCCGCCATGTTGTGGTTTATGTCCGATATCTGTTTATTAACGATACTCTGTATCTGCGGGGCTTTTTTGCTTAGTTCATATAGGCTGTCTTCTATGGTTGCCGCTTTGTCCTGCAGTTGTTTTTGTTTTTTGGCTATTTGGGCAAACTGCATGCTATGGGCGTTTTCTGAAGAGGTCTGGTTCATCAGGTCTTCCTGGGCGAAGGATAAGGATACGAGGTTGTTCAGTATGCGGCGCAGGCTGCCGGCGTTAGCTTCCTCCTGTTGTTCGTCCGATTGCTGCTGCATGCTTTGCAGCCGGTTGCTCATTTGCCGCATTTGCTGCGAGGCATTTTTTTGAGACTGTGAGGCCTTGCTGCCCTGGTTTTTGGAAAGCTGTTCGCTGCTGTTCTGCTGCTGCTGTTCTATTTGTTGTTCCTGATCCGAAGGGTTTTTAAACGAGGTGGGCGATTCCAGTTCGCTGTTTTTCTTTTCCAGATCCTGCAGGCCGGTTTTCACATCTTTGAATTCGTTGTTCAAGGCATCCTGTTTTTTTTGCAACTGGCTGTTCTTATCCTGTTGCGCTTGTTTCGACTGTCTGGAATCCGAGGCATCTTTGGTTTCCTTGCTTAGCTCCTGCTGTTTGGAAGCAAGAGAATCGAGCCGTTGTATGTTTTCGGAGAGTTTCTGTTCAAATTGCAGCTGCTTGAACAGGTCCAGCGTCCGTTCCAGTTCCTTTTTCAGGTCCTGATCGTTCTGCGCAAGCTTATCCAGCTGCTGCTGCATCTGGTCTTTGTTCATTTTGTCCATTAGTTTTTGCAATTCGGCGAATTTCTTTTTCAGGCTGTCGCCGGCCAGTTCATCAAACAGTTTTTGCAACTCCTGCTGTTTTTGCACCAGCGAGGAGTCTTTTTTCCTGAAATCCCATTGTTTCTGGTTGTTCTCCTTGTTTTCATTGGCTATCTGCTTCATTTTCTCCTGAAGGTCGAGTTGTTTTTGGAGCATGTCTTTTACCTTCTTTTTATCGGCCCAGTTCAGTTCCTGTTTGTTGAACATGTCGGCGCGTGTTTGCTCCATCTGGTTTTGCAGCGTAAACGCCTGCTGTATGGTGTTGCTTATTTTGTTCTGAACCTTGTCGCTGTTTTGGTCTGTTGTTTTTTGTATCTCGTCAAGTGAGGGGATTTTGTAATACATCATATTGCTTTTGGTGCCTTTGCTGCCGTTCACGGCGTCGTTGTCCCACACCTCAAAGTAATATTCTATCT